>JAJOKA010000151.1 GCA_021206555.1 Candidatus Cloacimonadota bacterium
CAAATTGGAGGTTAGAATGTCAACAGCGCATCAACAGCTGAGAATTGACTTGGGAATGTATTCGAAAAACAAGTACCGAGCCCTTGTGGGAGATTCTCTTGAGCAGCTCAGAACAATTCCAAGCAATCATGTTGATCTGACTCGTGACCTCACCCCCATATTCAGACCAGCGCAAGAATACCTATGGCGGGATCAAAGCAGAGCATTATGTGGAATGGTTTTTGCCCATCAGCGCGGAGTTGAAGAGAGTGTTAAAACCCAGCGGTACGTTCATTTTGAACATCAAAGAGAAAGTGATAAACGGTGAAAGGAGTACCTACGTGCTTGAGTTGATTCTGGCATTGCGCAAGCAAGGATGGCTATGGACAGAGGAGTTCATCTGGAACAAGAAGAATTGCTTCCCCGGCAAATGGCCAAACCGATTTCGTGATAGTTGGGAAAGACTGCTTCAATTCAATCTAAATAGAAGCTTTGCCATGTATCAGGACGCGGTGATGGTGCCCATTGGCTCATGGGCCAATACCAGACTAAAGAATCTTTCTGAGACTGATCAGAGACGAGACAACGCCAAGAATAACAGCGGGTTTGGCAAGAATGTCTCAAACTGGTTGGGGAAGGAATACGTATATCCAACGAATGTCCTGACTCTTGCCACCGAATGCTATAATAAGTCTCACAGCGCTGTCTATCCGAAGGAACTGCCGGAGTGGTTCATCAAGCTTTTTACGCAGGAGCATGATGTCGTATTGGATCCGTTTGTGGGTTCCGGCACCACGATGTTCGCGGCCGAAGCCTTAATCGATCATCAATTGGCATCGATATCATACCGGATTATATCCAGATGATCAAAACGAAGTTCGAAAGCCTGGGTTATTCATACAATGAAGGGATGATAGTTATGGGGATCTATAACGATTAAGAAAATAAGAGAATACATCCAAAGTGAGCTGCCATCATTTTTACGAAAAAGCGCTTTGAAGGGCTTGAGAATCTCCATCTGGACAAGGTACTCAAGAAGAAGAATCCATATCTGATCCGAGTTAAAACACTCCGACATAGCTCACGAAGTAGTGAAAAGTGTTTTAGATGCTTTCATCAGTTCCAGTGAGGAAGCGATTTTCGGAGATTGGCTTGAGGGATTGGCCATTCATGTGTGCCGCATTGTTTATGGCGGAGTAAAATCTGCCACTCCCGGAATTGATTTGGAATTTGAAAGAGATGGAATCAGGTATCTGGTTTCTATCAAATCCGGCCCAAACTGGGGTAACTCAAGCCAAGTGAAAAAGATGGTTCAAGACTTTGTATCCGCTAAAAGAGTCCTGCATACATCAAACGCGAAAGTTCGCGTGGAGTTCATAAACGGTTGCTGCTATGGCAAGAGTAAAGCTGACTGCAGGAATGGCATTTACTTCAAGTATTGTGGACAGCAATTCTGGGAGTTTATCTCAGGTAACAAAAGCCTGTATATGGACATTATTGAACCCTTGGGGCGCAATGCTAAACTGAGAAACGAAGAGTATCAGGATAAGTATCACGAAATCCTGAATGTGCTCACCAAGAGGTTTATCGATCAGTATTGCGATCCATCAGGAAAAATCGATTGGGCTGCTATTGTGCGGCTGAACTCATCTTACGAGACATCAAAATAGTATTCCCTCCTTCCGAGTTTGGAAACAATAACCCAGACAAGCATGACCAAAGCATGCGCAGTTCCCAAGGTGGTAAACATGAAAGCGAAACTTTATCTGATCGATGGCACAGCCCTGCTCTATCGGGCATACTTTGCCTTTATCCGTAATCCTTTGATCAACAGCCGGGGCGAGAACACCTCTGCCATCTTCGGTGTGGTCAATTCCTTCCTCACGCTCTTGGATAAGCATCAGGCTGAGTATCTGGCCATCGCCTTTGATCGCAAAGCTCCCACCTTCAGGCACCTGGAATATGATGATTACAAGGCCAATCGCCCCCCGATGCCGGATGATATGCAAAGCCAGATCGCGCCCATCCTGGATTTCTTTTCCCTGGCCAAAGTGCCGCAGATTGGTAAAGATGGCTATGAGGCCGATGATGCTTTGGGCACCATGGGCGAGCGCTTCAAAAAGGACTTTGACATCGTGTATGTGACGGGAGATAAAGACTATTGCCAGCTGATCGAGGCCGGAGTAGAGGTCTATGATCCGATGAAGGACATCGTGCTGGATACGGACGCTGTTTACGCCAGGTATCAGGTGCGCGCGGAGCAGTTCATCGACTATCTGGCTTTGGTGGGTGACAATTCGGACAATATCCCGGGAGTAAAGGGCATCGGACCCAAAGCCGCGGTAGCGCTGCTGGCTGAATATCCTGATCTGGACGCGATCTATGCCAATATCGAAAGGGTGAACCCAAAGTATCGCGCGAAACTGGAAGCAAATCGCGATAATGCCTTTCTTTCCAAACATCTGGCTACGATCGTGCGAGACGCGGACATCGAACTACCGCAAATCCAGCAACTCAAGTTTGAGGTGTCCAATCTGGCAGCCGCCATTAAGATATTGAAAGACCATGAATTAGTCAGCCTGCAACGCAGGATCGAAGCGCGCTATCCACAGCTCAAACCAGCAGCCGCGATGCCCACGCAGACTGAGGAGTACCAGGTTGACATCTTTAGCGAAACAGAAAGCCGGGCTGAGCCGGAAGCCCCAATCCCGCATACACAAGTAAAAGAACAGCGCTTTGCAGCGATCCTCATTGATGCCAAGTCCTTGCCCGAACTGCTCCTGAAACTGGAGCAGCAAGATAGCATCAGCATCGATTGTGAAACGGATTCATTGGATTCGCTAACAGCATCCCTGGTGGCATTTCACTGTGTTTTGAGCCCGACAGGCCTACTACCTGCCCTTGGGACATCAGATGACGGAAAACCTGCCTTTGGAAGACACACTGACCAAGCTGAAGCAGGCACTACATGGCAAGACCCTGATCGGGCACAATCTCAAGTATGATCTGATGGTATTCCAGCAGCATCAGATGAGCTTGGACAATCCCATCTTTGACACGATGATCGCGGCCTATATCCTGGATGCTGGAGCCTACAATTATTCCCTGGATGAATGCGCGGCCAAAGAATTGCGCTACAGCATGATGCCCATCAGCGAGCTGATCGGGAAAGGGAAAAAGCAAATCACCTTTGATCTGGTGAGCAAAGAAGACGCCTGCTTTTATGCCGCGGAAGATGCCTGGGTGGCTTACAAGCTCCATCAGGTCTATCAACCCATTCTGGATAACAGCATGGCAAAATCCGTTTACTACGACATTGAACTGCCTCTCTTACGCGTTCTGATGCGCATGGAGGAAAACGGGGTGAGTCTGGACACACAGATGCTGAGCGAGATCTCGCATCATCTGAATCTGGAACTAAAGCGGTTGACGGACGAGATCTATGACATTGCGGGATATGAGTTTAACATCAATAGCACGCAGCAATTGGCCAAGCTGCTCTTTGAAGAGATGAATCTGCCTGCAAAGAAGAAGACGAAAAGCGGCTTTTCCACGGATAGCAGCGTTCTGGAAGCCCTGGCTGATGACTACGAGATCGCGGCTAAGATCCTGGAATACCGTCAATTGATGAAGCTGGAAAGCACCTACGTGAGCGCTTTGCCCAAGCTGATCAGCCCCAAAACCGGCAGGATTCATTCTTCTTTTAACCAATGCGTGGCCTCCACCGGCCGGCTCTCGTCCACCAATCCCAATCTGCAAAATATCCCGATCCGCAGCAAGATCGGTCGCGAGATCCGCAAAGCCTTTATTGCCAAGGATAGTGAGCGCGTGATCCTGGCCGCGGATTATTCTCAGATCGAACTGCGCCTGCTGGCTCTGATGAGTGGTGACGAGCTTTTGCAAAAGCCTTTCGGGATGGCATCGATATCCATCGTCAGACCGCGGCTTTGATCCATAATGTGAGCCTGGAAGAGGTGAATAGCGATATGCGTCGGGCTGCCAAGACCATCAATTTTGGCCTGCTCTATGGCATGGGACAGCGCAAACTTTCGCGCGAACTGGGCATCACTCAGGCTGAGGCCAAAGCTATGATCGAGCAATACTTTACCCGTTTCCGGCAATCAAAAACTTCAGTGCCTACTGTGTGGCCAAAGCCCAAAGCGAAGGGCAGGCTAGCACACTGTTTGGCAGATTCCTGGCGCTGCCGGGTATTCATAACAAAAACAAAGGCATCAGCAGTGAGGCTGAACGCGTGGCAGTCAATATGCCCATCCAGGCACAGCTGCGGATCTCATCAAACGCGCGATGATCGCTATCGACGGAAAGATCAAAGATCAGAATGATGTAGACATGATCCTGCAAGTGCACGATGAACTGGTCTTTGAAGTGCGAAGAGACGCTGTGGCTGAGCTTTCGGAATTGATTCGCACTGAGATGGAAAATGCCCTACCGGAAGAGTATCGCGCGCAGATCACCCTGGGTGTGGATATCGGGTATGGGGATAGCTGGTTTGAAGCTCATTAGGTGACAGGTGACAGGTGACAGGTGGCAGGTCGATAGCGCAGAACAGTTCCAGCTAATGATTTGTGGCTATTTGTGATCTTTCATTTGTGTGTATTTGTGGGAAAGAATAAGCTGGGATCACGCGCTACGAATGGTGTTTAATGCGTTCGAGCAAGTGCGAGCGTTTGCCGATCTTGAGTAACCAGTAAAGGATGAAAAGGATCAGCAGAGCGGCGATGGCACCGATCACAAAAACGAACCAGGGGAGTTCTTTGCGATACTCCACGGTCATGTATTCATGTTTGTTCCACATCTGTGAGGTATCATAGCTCCAGGTCACGGTTTTGCCTTTGGCATCGATGTTTGAGGGGTCGGCATTGCTGGAGATGATCTTCCAGGGAGCGTGCAACTTGTAGCTCCAGATAGTATGTTCGGTCTGCATTTGGCTGAAGAATTCTTCCAGTTCGTCTTCTTCTTCCTGACTACCCAGAGAGATGCGGCGTTTGAAGGTGATGCGACGCCCGGGCTCTTTGTTGAGCGTGATTCTACCCCAAAAATCAGCTGAACTGAGCTGATCGTTGACATTGTTGAATGCTTCCACGCTTTTGAACTTGAAAGAGATATCGTAGATCACGTCCTGCCCTTTGCGCTGCACATTGTAGCTTTGCAGGGTGATTCCGGGAAGATTTGCTTTACGGAGGATTTCTTCGGGGTTTTCATGATTGTGAACGGTGAATCAGGCGCAGCTTCGCCCTGCCTGAGCCGTCGCGATGCAGCCAGAGCTCTTCATCATAGTGTACGCATCCCACCAGCGAAATCATCGCCAGAACGCATATCAGGAGCCGTTTCATCAGATATCTATCCTCAAACAGTTTTCGTTTATTAACCTAAAAACAAAGCGGGCGTCTTTTGGCAAGCAATTTCTTTGATGCGATGCTAAATGTTCTCGATATGTATAGTTTTCAGAGTAAAGGGTGATTTCGTGCTTGACAAAAGACGGCGAGGCACTAACTTATGTATTAAACAGATAAGTATATGGAGGTAAAGATGATAGCTTTACGTGAAGTTTGGCATTGCCCGATTTGCGGAAACACAGTTGAAGCCGTGTTTGGCGGCCCGGGCGAATTAGTTTGCTGTGGCGAACCGATGAAACTGCTCAAGGAGAATACCGTGGACGCTGCTAAAGAAAAAGCACGTGCCGGTGGTCACCGATCTTGGCAATTCCATCAAAGTAGAAGTAGGCTCAGTGCCGCATCCCATGGAAGAAAAGCACTATATCGCTTTTGTGGAAGTGCTGACCAAAAAAGAAGGTTTACCGTCATGAATTTAAACCCGGCGAAGCCCCTGTGGCCGAGTTTCCGGTGAAACACGCTGAAGTAGAATCAGTTCGTGAATACTGCAATTTACATGGCCTGTGGAAAGCATAGGCCAATTCAAGGAGGAATGAATGCCTTTTAAAGAAACCCGCACCGCTGAAAACCTGATGAAGTCTTTTGCCGGAGAGTGCCAGGCCCGCATGCGCTATGAATACTCTGCCAAAACTGCCAAGAAAGAAGGTTATGAACAAATCGCCAATATCTTCATCGAGACAGCTCTGAACGAGAAAGAACACGCCAAGGTCTTTTTCCGTCACCTGCTCAAAAACGGCATGGAAGCCCAAGTGGTGAACATCATGGCTTCTTATCCTGTGGGTTGGAGCGAGACTGATGACGCTACCCTGAAAAATCTGGAATTTGCCGCCAGCGGTGAAAAAGAAGAATGGACCGAGCTCTATCCCATGTTTGCCGATATCGCCGAGGAAGAAGGCTACAAAGAGATCGCCCTTTCCTGGAGACTGGTAGCCAAAGTGGAAAAAGAGCAACGAAAAGCGCTTCCGCAAACTTTATGAAAACATCAAGAATCTGAAGGTCTTCACCAGAGATCAGAAAATGTTCTGGAAATGCCTGAATTGTGGCTACATCCACGAAGGTGAAAGCGCGCCCAAAGTGTGCCCCACCTGCAATCATCCCCAAAGCTATTTTGAAATCCATCTTGAAACCTACTAAATAATGGAGGAATCCCATGCAGAAGTATCAATGCATCGCGTGTGGCTGGATCTATGATCCGGCTGAGAACGACAACGTACCTTTGAGCAACTTCCAGAAGACTTTGTTTGCCCGGAATGCGGTGTCGGCAAAGACATGTTTGAACCCTACGAATAAGGATAATCCAAGCCGGGGAAAGACTACTTTCCCCGCATTTTTTGACTAACAACAATACTGTGTTTGAGGAAATATGACAATCACCGAATTCAATGAAATCCTGGATTTTGCCATTGAGCGCGAAAAGGAAGCAGTGGACTTTTATAAGAACCTGCAACAAGAAGCCAAATTCAAAGCCCACAAAGAGATGCTGGCCGAGCTGGAAGCCATGGAGATGGGGCACATCGTGGTGATCGAAAGCATCCGCCAAAAGGGCGTGAAACCGGAAGACATCCAAAAAAGCCCAAACCTGAAGATCAGCGAGTATCTCACCAAAGAGCTGGACAGTGAAGAGCTGAGCTATCAGAACATCCTGGTCAAAGCCATGAAGCGTGAGGAAAAACTCCTTTAAACTCTATACCGAAATGAGCCTGAAATTCCCTGACGAAGAGATATCCACGCTCTTTCGCAGATTGGCAGCCGATGAAGCCAAACACAAGCTGCACTTTGAAAAGCTCTATGATGACTTCATCAGTGGCGGAAATTGAAGATAGCCATAGATAGTTCTCAGACCTCAGGCTCCATCGCCATCCACGATGGGCAACGCTTGGTGTTCAGCGAGTATTTTGATATTCGCGTCACGCACAGCGAGACTCTGATGCCCTCTCTGGATAAGGCCTTGAAGCTTTGTGGTTTCAGTCCGCAGGACATAGATGCAGTTTACGTGTGCAGCGGACCCGGTTCTTTCACCGGATTGCGCATCGGGATTGCCACTGCCAAAGGCATTGCCTATGCTCTGGACATCCCGGTGCATACCTATAACTCTCTGGAATTAAATGCCATGGCTTGCACTCCCTACCGAGGAAAGATACTCAGCATCATCGATGCTAAGATGCAAGAGTGTTATGCCGCGCTGTATGACGCAAAGCTCAATGAAATCATGGCTCCTGCCGTGTTGAAACCTGATGATATCCTATCCTGGCCCATCGAAGGTAGCATCGTCTGTGGCTCAGCCGCGCAGCTTGTGCAGCCTTATGCCACACAGAAGCAACTGGTCATGGCCAATCCCATGCACAATATCCCCAAGGCGGAAGCGCTCTTTTTCCTCTACCAATATAGCCAGGCTAAGATATACGAAGGCAAGGCTCTGGCTGAGCTGGAGCCCTTTTACCTCCGGGACAGCACAGCCCAGATCAAAGCTAACCAGAAGCAGCGGGATTTAGCTAAAAAGATAGATCAATAACGGCAAATAGAGCAGGGCGATGATGATGGAAAAGCTCACCATCGTGGCCGCGAACTCCCGATCCATATTCTCCAGATTGGCAAAGATCAGGGTATTGAAGCCTATTGGCAAAGCGGAGCAGACGATTACGGTAGTCCTGGTGAGGCCATTTAGGCCAAAGACTGTGGCCAGCAAATAGCCAATCCCCAGCCCCACACCCATCCGAATGAAGATGGCAATGAAGGCCTTGCCCATGTTTTTCAGCTTGGGCTCGAAGTATAGACCCAGAGCAATCATCACCAATGGCGTGGTGGGAAATCCGATCAGAGAGAGGAAGTTTAGCCCGATGGGTGGCAAGCCGGCACCACTCAGCTTGAGTAAAAAACGCGATCAGCATTGCCCAAAGGGGTGGCAACTTCAGAAACTTCTTCCATTGAATCTTGTCTGTATGCGGGTTATCGCCATATTTGATGGCATTGTAGTAGGTAAAGGTAAAGATCATGAAGGTATTGCCGATGTCAAAGAGCGATGCCCGGGCCAGGCCCTCATCCCCAAAAGCAGCACTGAAAAAGGGCAGAGCGTAAGCTGTATTCATGATCATCGTGCCCACCAGGAAGCTGCCGAACATCGTTTTCTGCATCTTCATACCCTTTTGCGTAAGATTTGATATGGCAAACATACAGAGCACCACCAGTACGGCAAAGACGGGGATCATCAGCATATCCGGGCTTACCCGCACATTGTTGATGGCAATGATGGTGAGCGCGGGCAAACTCACGTTCAACACGAGTTTTAAGAGTACCGGAGCGTCTTCCTTGCTCAGCATCTTCAGGTGTTTGGCGGCCAGGCCCACAAAAAAGGACAGAATGAGGGGGATAATCTTTTCTACAAAGGGGTTCATCGCTATTCTCTTACTCAGTTTTGAAGCTGCGATACAGGGTTTGCAGCTTGCCTTCCACAATGCGGTTGTGTTCTTTTGAATCTCAGTTTCCGGGTTCAGATAGATTTCGAACTCAGGATGCCTGGCCAAAGCCTCTTTCAGCTGCCATTTGTGCCTGTAACTAACATCCTGCAAGCTGCTTAGCACATCCAGTTCGGCATCGCTGAAGCCGCGATGCATCCCGCTACCAATCAATTTGGGAACATCCACTTGCATGAGATGGATTTCGGCCAGGGAGATCACATGGCTAATGTCCGCCCGGCTCAGGCCGGCCTGATCTTTCAGCTCACGGTAGATGGCCTGTTCGGTTAAGAAGCTGCGTCCATTCACCGTGGCCAGAGCGTTTGTATTGAAGCCGTCACGATCGATCTTGGTGATGCTGATGCGGTCGAAGATATAGCTGGTTTCTTGCTGCACGGTTTGTTCAAACACGTTTTGAATGATGAACAGAGCTGTGTAGGAAATCAAAAAAGCGATCACCGGAGCAGCCACCCAAGCCAGCGAGATCCGGGCTAAGATATTGTAGCGAGTTTTTGCCACCCTTCGCGAGCCCGATTCCCACGACCGCGCCTACGATCACCTGGGTGCTTGACACAGGCACCAGCGGAATGGTGGGTAAATGCAAGCTCAGCAGCAGGTTATACAAGCCGCGCGAAGCAAAGAGGAAGAGTACAATGGCCTCTGCCAATAGGGCCACAAGCGCTGTGATGGGCGAGAGATGAAAGAGATCTTTGCCCACTGTGCGCATCACTTTGTGGGAATAGGTGTAGATGCCCACCACGATGGACAACGCGCCCATCAGATAGAGCTGTTGAATGCCACTGATGGTATAAAACCCGCCCAGGCTGATATCCTTGAAGGGTGAGACCGGCACAAAGACGCCCACAACGTTCGCGATGTTATTGGCCCCCAAAGAATAAGCACCAAAGGCACCCACCACGATCAAAGCATAACGGATCATGAGATCCTGTTCCAAAAGATGGGTTTAGAGCGGTTAACCCAGGGTTGACCAGATAAAAGAGCAGGGGCCGCGATGGCAGCGGAGAGCACAAAAGCCACAACCCAGGAGGACGCGATGGTGACCAAAGAGCCATAGTCCGTAAGCCGTCCGGAGAAGTAGTTCCAGCCAATGATTGCGCCCACGATAGTCTGCGATGTGGAGACCGGGATCCGGAGACGGACGATCACGGTGATGGTAATCGCTGCTGCTAAAGCAACGGTGAAGGCACCACCCAGAGCATCCACCGAGCCCAGTCTGCCCAGGGTTCCCGAAGGACCGGCTCCTTCCAGAACCGCGCCCAGGGTAATAAAGATCGAAGCGATCAAAGCCGCTTTTTTTGAACTTCAGCATGCGGGTTTCCACCGCAGCGCCAAAGATATTGCCGGTGTCGTTCGCTCCGAGCGACCAGCCTAAAAAACAATCCGCTAAGCAGATAGATAAAGATCATCGGGCTTTATAGCTGCCTTTTTGATGGTATAGATAGAAAAGCCGATCACAGACGTTTTGCGCGGCATCGGAGATCTTTTCGATGTGGATAGCAAAAGAAGCGCAGTTGGCTTTTGCGTGAGAGCTCAATCTCCATGCCAAATATCTGCCGACGCAGGCGTTCACCGATGTGATCCGCTTCCCGTTCAAAGAAATAGACCTTGTGAATATAGTTGTTCACAGCCGAAAGATCTCGGAAAAAGGAACGCACCGCAAATACGAGCTGTTCCACTGCAGCCACGCTGGCTCGCGTTGTTTGCATCCAGAGATCATCCAGTTCTTCCGGAATCTGCGGCATTTCGATGGAAAATTGCAAGAGGGAATCCTTGATGTTATCGATCACTTCATCGGTGTTTTCCAGAATGGCCAGCACGTCTCCCCTATTTTCCGGGATCAAGGTACGTTCATACAAAAAGCGCTCGATGCTCACGCGCAGGTCATCCGCCCGGTGTTCAAACTCACGAATCTGAGCCAGACGCTCTTCGAATTGCTCGATCCGTCCGGCCAGATAATCCTCTACAGCCAACTGGAAAGTAGTGGCAGAATCACTGACGATATCTAAAAAGGTATCGATCTGGGATTCCACAAATCTGGTAGTCTTGAGTAGCAGTGCCATAATGTACCTATCCTGAAACTAGATTATTTCACAAGATAATGCAGGGCTGGATTTTGTCAAGCAGCTTCGCAATGCCCCCCCTTCTCTGCCCTTACTTTTGCCCAGCTTTACCTCATGTTCCCCTCATGACAAGAGGACAACATGAGGTAAACCAAAGCTAAACTAGAAGTATTCAAATGGGTGTGCTATGGGCAGTCACTCTGATTTTTTGGTTCAACAAAGAAAAAAAAGAGATAAAGAGGAGGGACTGTGGTTTCTATTTGGGAACTCACACCTCACACCTCGCACCTCCTGGCTGCCAATATTTCGGCTTGACAGATATGCGGGCATAAAATCTGATGCATCTTACCATGAAAACCAAGGAGTAATGATGTACGCCATCGTTGATATTAAAGGATTTCAGTTTAGGGCTGAAAAAAACGCAGTACTTCGCGTTCCCTTGCTGAATACGGCAGAGCCCGGTCAGGCCCTCGAGTTTGACCGCGTACTTCTCGTCCGCAAAGGACGACGAAGTAGTGGTTGGCACTCCCGTAGTCGAAGGCGCGCGATCGTAGTAGAAGTGATCGAACACGGTAAAAGGTAAGAAAAAGGTGATCTATCATCACAAACGCCGCAAAGGCTATCGCGTGAAAAAGGGTTACCGTGAACAATACACAGACATCAAAGTTACCGATATTCGGGCTTAAGGAAGGTTAGCAGAATGGCACATAAAAAAGGTGTTGGAAGCAGTCGTAACGGCCGGGATAGCAATCCCAAGTATCGCGGTGTTAAAAAATACGGCAGCGAACTCGTGATCGCCGGAAACATCATCGTCCGCCAAAAAGGCACTAAGTTTCACCCCGGTGAAAACGTGGGCATGGGCAGAGATTTCACCCTCTTCAGCCTCGTTGATGGCCACGTGAAGTTTACCACCAAAAAGAAGGCAGAAAATACGTTAGCGTAGTTCCTGTCTCTGAATAAATAACCCCTTTCATAATTGAAAAGCGGAGCCGGATCAGGTTCCGCTTTTTTGTGCTTGGTGCGTAGTTACTTGGTTCTGGGTTCTGGGTGCTTGGTGCGTAGTAGTTTTAGGGTTGTGGCGATTTGACGTTTACATGTTTTCCTGTTTTCAGGTAGTAGGCAGCTTCGTAGAGGGTGGATTCGAGTCTCGGATTTCGAGTATCTGGTCTCTGATTCAGCATGAAATGTGGAACATATTTGCATATTAACTTAGGACAGGGAGGATCAGATGAAGACTTTCGACTTACTGAAGTTATCTTTACTTATCTTAATGGCTGCAAGCCTGGCATTGGGCAATGCGCAGCTGGCTGAGCTCCAGCTAAGCAGCTCTTTCTTGTATGACGCCGGTAATGCCAAGGCTTATTGTACTTCGGGTCAATATGCATACGTAGTGGGCACCACTATGGGTATAGGGACAAGGCTAACAGTATTTGATATTACGAATCCTAATCTGTGGGAAGCCTCAGCAGCATCCATATCGATTCTCAGGATCCATACTGGTCGGAAAGATACAGGATACAGATCTGGGAGAATAGCCTTTATATCCTCAATAGAAAGGGGATCAGGATATTTGACCTGAGCAATCCCGTACAACCAGTGAACACAGGATACTTGCCCATAAACCAGACATTGCGTGATGCTACAGTGAAGGATGGCTATCTCCTGGTGATGTATGGCTCTTCGATCACCTCCTACAGCATTGCGGATGATGGTGGGCTCAGCATAGCGGATAGTTTGCAACAAGATGGACTAGGCGGCATCAGTTTTGGAGAGACAAAAGCTATATATGAGATTCCAGGGCGAGTATTTATGCTTGCGGACATCCAGAATCCTGCTGATCTTCAAGTATTGGGGCAACTCAATACATCCGAATTGCATGACTATCCCATGAGCATTGTTGGGGAGATACTGTGTGCGTCAACCTTATCTCGGCTTTCTTTGTGGGATATCAGTGATCTTTCATCCCCTTACCTGATCGGCATTATGGGTGTAGGTGGCAATGGGAACATGATTGATAGAGCAGTGAAGGGAAATTATGCTGCCTTTGGTTTCGATGATGGCGTTTACATAGAAGGGTCACCATGCCGTTTACCTACGTTATATACAATATCGAGGATCCGACAGCTCCGGAACTAATGCACTCTGCCCAATATTACGGTGATTGTCTGTTTCTGATGGATTCGGAAAATGAAGGTATGGTTATCAGTAATGGTGGCAGCATGCAATATGTACAACTGACTCCTGAGTTTTCTATGACTCCCAGGATGGAATCCTTTTCAAACCAGCAGATACTGGCCAATGGAGACCGGGTCTATGTCCGCGTGCCCCAGGGTTTTTTAATGTGGATCTAAGCGATCCGACGAATCCCGTGCCGGGAAGTTTGATTAGCATGCCCTCCCTGGTCGGCATGGCTACCCAGGATGATCTGCTGGCTACAGCTTCCTCGATCTCTGGATCCATGAACTGGGATCTTACGACCAAAGTTCTCAGAATATACTCAGGTGCTTCGACTGGAGCAAGTTTGGAACTGGAGTACGAGCAAGCATTTCCGCCCACATACTTAACTCTCATGGACATCCAGATGAGCGGGGACAGGATGCTGACCTTGATGTCAAATCAGCAAGACCTCTATGATATCAGCAATCTGAACAATGTGGAACACAGTCTGCTTATCCCCGGTGACCTCGCTGTCTCTCTGCGGTAATCAGCGATCCCTATCTATATAATGGGGCAAAAACCATGGTAAGTGAAAACTTGTTGCGCATATTCGATCTGGATTCGGTGGTTCAGCCATCTCTTATCGCGCAGACCCCCTCCGGGATTCAACTGACTAAGTTACGCAAGCATGGCAATTATCTTTATGGAGCAGAACATAGCGTGGCTCAAGTGAAGATATTCAATGTGGCAAATCCCTACGCTCCGCAGCAGATCCATACCATAAATACGACGAGTCACGTGGAGGATATCGCGCTGGTAAACAATGTGTTGGTCGTGCTTACTTTGGGTGCCATCAGAATGTATGATGTGCGGGATCCCGCGCAGCCGGTATGTCTGGTGCTGCATTTGATAGATAATCTGGGCAAGAATCTCGCTCTAAGCGGGAACCATATCATCGTGGGAGGCCTGCTCAATGTGAGCGTGTACGATGCCTCACACGTGTATCAAGTGACTTCAGTTTCAGACTCTGTGCAAGACCTGATCACTCCTGCTCTCACCGTATCCTGCTCTCCCAACCCCTTCCGCGATCAGCTCCAGATCAAGGTCAGGATGCAGGAAAGTGGCTTGCTGAAGCTGGAACTCTTCAATATTCGGGGGCAGAAGATTGCCGACATGGCCCGGGATCATTATAGTGCCGGTGAGCATAGCCTGAACTATCAGGTAGAGAAACTGCCGGCAGGAGTGTATCTTGTGAAAGCAAGTGCCGGTGGACAAAGCACTGTGCGTAAGATGCTGCTGATCCCATAGATATGCTGGTTTTTAGGTTTTTAAAGTTGTAACGATTTGGCGATTTGACGTTTTGGCGTGGCGCAGCTTGATTTTCCATTCTCAATTGCTTATCTCTTTGTGACCTCTTTTCTCTTTACCTCTTTGTTCAAATGCAGAAACCCCGGATGACGCCGGAATTATTTGTGGATTCGGCATGAAAATTGTATGTAGAATAGGAAAAACACCATACTGGAGTTGTACTTTAAATGAAACCTCGTTTACTCATCATGCTGTTTCTGCTGCTATTGGCAGGAAGCATATTAGCACATACTTTGAACACAGAGAGCATCGGCTATGCCTGGGACTACCGTTTTAACCGAGACTCCGCCTCCATCATCACCGGCGCGACCCATCGCGGAATTTGAGCCCTCATCCCACGTAATCATCCGTTATCCTTTGGGCATTCCCCTTAGCCTGGTGACACATCTGTCCAATACCGCGGATGTGATCTGCCTGGTGAGCAGCAATTCCACCATGAATTCAGCCACCACGGCTTTCACCAATGCCGGCGTGAATATGGATCGTGTCAGCTTCATGATCGCTGCTACCGATTCGTATTGGACTAGAGATTATTCTCCCTGGTTCATCTTTGATGGCAATGGCGATTACGGAGTGGTGGATTTTCGCTACAACCGCCCCCGTCCAAATGACAATATGATCCCCCAACTCTATGCTCAGCAGTATGATCTGCCCTACTATGGGATGAGCCTGTATCAAACCGGGGGTAACTATATGACGGATGGCATCAATACTGCTGCCCAAACGGATATCGCCTATAGTGAGAACAGCAATAACATACACAATGTAAACACAAAGATGCAAGAGTATCTGGGGATTACCTCCCTGCACGTCTTGCCGGATCCGAATAATACCTATATCGACCATATCGATTGCTGGGGCAAGTTTCTGGCTCCGGACAAGGTGCTCATCCGCAGTGTGCCCTCTAGCCACGCGCAGTATAACGCCATTGAAGCCACCGCGGCTTATTTTGCCGGTATCAACAGCGCTTGGGGTTATCCCTACCGAGTTTACCGGGTATATACTCCGAACAATCAGCCCTATACGAACTCGCTGATCCTGAACAATAAAGTGTTTTGTACCGCAGATGAACAGCACGCACGACGCGGCGGCCTTGCAGGTCTATCGTGACGCCATGCCGGGCTACGAAGTGATAGGAGTTACCGGCACATCCGGAGCACCCTGGGAATCTACGGACGCACTGCATTGCCGCACTCATGAAGTACCCGATGCTCAGATGCTGCACATCGCGCATCAGCCCTATTTTGGGCTTCAACCAGCCCAGGATGCCTTTGTTCTGGACGCCACCATCACTGCCCACAGTGGAGCTCAGCTCTACGCGGATTCCCTCTTTGTGCGCTACCGGATCAATAGCGAAGACTGGCAGTATCTGGCGCTAAGTCAGCAAGGGACTATGACCTACAGCAGCACTATCACCAGCTTCAGCGTAGGCGATACCATTCGCTACTACATCCATGCTGCTGATCAAAGCGGACGCAGCGCGAACCACCCCTACTTTGCCGAATTTGACCCGCATCTCTTCGTGATCGAAGGCGATGCCCAGGCACCCTGGCTGGAGCACTCCCCCATCGTCAGCATCGGAACCGATGAAGTGACCTTCCTGCTCACCGTTGTGGACGAATCCGGAGTCGCCAGCGCCGGCATCAGCTACCATGTTGACGATCAGGAAGCGCAAACAGCCCCGATGATCGATGCCGGAAACGGCATGTATCTCTACCTGTATGATCCGCAGTTCCAAGAAGGTGACCAGTTCTTTTACTATCGCCTGTTTGCGACCGACAGCATGGGCAATATCGGCTATCTGCCCTCCGCTGATGGATGGTACAGCGTGGCCATCCAGCCCTCGTCCAATCCTGACACGCTCAGCCCTTCTCTTGTCAGCACGATCAAGCTTTACCCAAATCCTGCCCGTCAGCAGCAGAGCATCCGCATTGCCCATCAATACCCTAAGGCAAGCTTAGCCAAGCTGCAAGTGTATAACATCCGCGGCAAATGGTCTATGAACAAAGCACTCACACCCAACCTAACTCCGAAATCCGCTTCGAAACTGTGGATAAAAATGGACAAAAGCTGGGTTCCGGGCTTTATTTTATCCGTTTAAAGCTGGGTCAGGACGTGTTTAAGTCCAAGTTAATTATAGCGAATTGAGGGTGTGTTGAAAACATTCAACAGCCCTATCGAAAATAATCTGCACTTTCTGCTTGACAGAAATCCCGAGCTCTATATACATGAACACAGCCTACAGACCCTACATAGAATGCCCTCCGAGCAGTGGGGATACCGCCCGGTCACCCCACTGTTTTTTTTATCCCAAAATCAGGGTCTAACCCTTCAGCAAGGAGTATCTTATGTTGCGTAAAAGCATCCTAATCGTCATTTGCCTTATCTTCTGTTTCAGTCTTTCTGCTGCTGAGCGTGTGCTTATCCGCATTCCCCATGCCGGCCCGGAGTTATACCAACAACACCTACAACAAAATGCCGATATTGCGGCCTTTCACGCCGGCCAATACTTGGATATGGTGTGGCCCATAGCCGAACTGGAAGAGCTCAGATCTATACATCCCCAGCTTATCATACGCAGCACCGAAGCGCAGATGAAAGCCAATCTCGGTACTCGTGACATCCCCGGATACAGGAACTATCAGGATATGCTGGATGACATCTCCATGTTTGAAGCCCTGTATCCTGATCTGGTACAGATCGAAGTGATCGGAGCTGGCTGGGGCAAGGATTATGCGCAACAGGGTCTGCCCAACTATCAGAGCTTCCAGCATGATATCCATGCCATCAAAGTGAGCGCCAATGTCAGTGAAGACCTCGATAAACCCGCGTTTTATTTCATCGGCACCCATCATGCCCGCGAACCCATCTCGATGGAAGTGTGCGTGGCGATATTGGAGCATCTGACTGAAGGCTATGGAATAGACCCGGATATCACTCACATCCTGGATAGCTCGCAAGTGTGGATCGTGCCCTTACTCAATCCCGATGGTCACAAACTGGTGATCGATCAGACCGACATCTGGTGGCGCAAGAACATTCGGGATAACAACAATAATGGCAACATCGATACTGCCAGCTGGGGCAACGGCTACGACGGAGTGGATCTGAACCGCAATTACAGCCATGGCTGGGGCAATATCAGCGCTTCGGACGATCCCTTGTCTGTCACCTATCATGGACTTAATCCTTTCTCAGAGCCGGAAACGAGCGCTCTGAAAACTCTTTTAGAGTCCAAAAGGTTCCTGGCCGGAGTGAGTTACCACACCTACGGCGAATGGGTGCTCTATCCCTATGGCTATGGCCATAACCTCTACGCCCCTGATGTTACGGAGCTTTCACAATTGGCGATCAATATGGCCGCGTCTATTCCCAAGGTGGGGAATGGCACCTATACTCCATCTCCTTCTTTCGGTCTGTATCCGGTAAGCGGATCCTTTGATGATTGGTCATATGGTACTCGCGGCACCTTTTCATACACGATTGAGATGGCAGATCAATTCATCCCTCCGGCCTCACAGGTTCCTGTGATCATTCAAAACCATCTCACTGCGGCCAAAATCCTCTTGCAGCGCAAAGACAGCAAGACCCTCAGAGGACACGTGACCGATGCTGAAACCGGAGCAGCGCTTAGCGCCACCATCTTCGTGGAAGGGATCGATGGCCACTATCTGCCTCGCGCGCCTTATGTATCCGATGAGATTTTTGGTGCTTACTGGCGTTTCCTGCCTGTGGGCACATACACCGTACGGATCAGCGCTGAGGGCTATCTGGCCCAAAGCCACGTGGTGGAGATCAATTCTATAGATCAAACCATCCTGGACGTCGCCCTTGAGGCCGCTCCCACAATAAACCAAAGCATCAGGACTGTGGACGACATCGGCTCGCCCCTGGCCAATGCCACAATTCGCATCGCGGGCCACGCGCCTTACTATAGCGATGATGAAGGCTACATCATGGTCATGAACATCCCGGCCGGAGACTACTCTATCCATATTTCCCTGCCCGGCTACACCAGCATCCACAGCAATGTTTCGCTACTGGGCAATGAACTGATCTTCAGCTTGACGGCAAATCCTCTGTTGATGGACGGATTTGAACTTGGCATGGGAAATTGGACTTCCAGCGGCAGTTGGGGCATCAGCAACGCGCATTCCTATTCCGGATTGAATAGCCTCAGCGACTCGCCTCCGGAAACTACAAGCAATGAAACTTTCCAGCTTTTGCCGTAGCACGAACATATTAATCTAGGTGGCTACCAAAAAGTAAACCTCCAGTTTATGGCCAAGATCGACTTCATGAACGATGGTGATCACTGCGTCGTGGGCTACACTCCAGCGGGATCAAGTAACTGGCAGACCATCGATGTGCTGCAAGGCACGCACGATTGGACTCAGTATGACTATGACCTCAGCTTTCTGGCCGGGCAAAACATCCACATCTATTTTCGTGTGATCACTGGCAGCAGCGGTACCGCGGATGGCATTTACATCGATGATCTCAGGCTCTTTGCCTCGGTGAGCTATGTGCCAAATGAAGGCCACGTGGCTCCCGCCATCAAGCTTAGCTATGGCCCCAATCCCTTTACCCAAGAGCTTTCTATTCGGCTCATCAAGCAGGATAATCAAGCGTTTAGCATCGACATCTTCAATCTTCGCGGGCAGAAGATCCGTTCACTCACGAATAAAAGCTTGACCTCAAATGGCGAATCCTTTAGTTGGGACGGTAAAGACTATGCCGGACGTGAAGTATCCGGTGGCATCTATTTCCTGCGCGTCAGCAGCGCTGATGGCACGAAGATCAGCAGGAAAGTATTGAAACTAAAGTAAAAGGACAGATGATTTGGAGAACATCAGGCTTGAGAATCTGAGCAAGGACTTTGGCGGTTTCACTGCCGTAAACCGCGTAAATCTGGAGATCAAAGAGTGGCGAACTCTTTTTCCTTTT
>JAJOKA010000111.1 GCA_021206555.1 Candidatus Cloacimonadota bacterium
CACTCTGAATGAAATAACCGGTTTCGAAGGTGACGTGGAAGATCCTTATGGCAGCGATCTGGAGTATTATCAAAAGACTTACGGCATCATCGAAGAACGGCTTAAGATACTGATAAACATGATCAAAAACCACGAAAATTAGATTGTAAGGAAGATCAATGACCTATCCTCCCATTTACCGAACAGATTATTGCGGAACACGGCATCTCGCCGGATGAATACAGTTACATTCTCCAGATCTTGGGGCGGGAACCCAATCTGGTGGAACTTGGTATATTTAGCGTTATGTGGAGCGAGCATGCCAGCTATAAGAATAGCATCAAACTACTGAAGACATTACCTCGCGATGGTGAGATGATGTTGGCCAAAGCCGGTGACGAAAACGCCGGTGTGGTGGACATCGGAGATGGTCTGGCGATCAGCTTCAAGATCGAGAGCCACAATCACCCCTCAGCTTTGGAGCCCTATCATGGTGCCGCGACAGGGGTTGGCGGAATCCTGCGCGATATCTTCACCATGGGAGCGCGTCCGATCGCGGCTTTGAACTCCCTGCGCTTCGGCAATCCCGAAAACCCTCAGGTAAAACATCTTTTGGCCGAAGTGGTGCACGGCATCGCCGATTATGGCAATTGCTTCGGAGTGCCCACAGTGGGTGGTGAGATCTATTTTGAAGACAGCTACGAAGGCAATCCCCTGGTCAATGCCATGGCTATCGGCCTTTTGGAACACAAAGATCTGGCTAAGTCTGCTGCCAGCGGAGTGGGGAATGCCGTGATCATCGTGGGCGCAAAGACCGGACGTGACGGGATTCATGGCGCCACTTTTGCCTCCATCGAGCTTTCGGATGAATCCGAAGAAAAGCGCACCGCGGTGCAGGTGGGAGATCCCTTTTATGAGAAGCTATTGCTGGAAGCCACGCTGGAGATCATCAAAGCCGGATTGGTAGTGGGGATTCAGGATATGGGAGCAGCCGGGCTCACCTGTTCCAGTTCCGAAATGGCCGGCAAGGGCGAAGTGGGCATCGAGATCGGATGTGGCCAAAAGTTCCGCAGCGGGGAAAGCGGGATGAGCACTTATGAGATCATGCTCTCCGAATCTCAGGAGCGCATGCTGGTGATCGTGAGACCGGAAAATATCGATAAGGTATTGGCCGTGTTCCACAAATGGGATCTGGACTCGGTGGTGATCGGCAAAGTGACTGATGACAAAAAGCTTAGAGTTTTTAATGCCGGTGTTCTGGAGGCAGAGATTCCGGCAGATTCACTGATCCTGGGAGGCAAAGCTCCGGTCTATACACGCGAGACCAGGCGGCCGGCAGATCTGGATGAATTACAAGGTGGATGCGACATCCTGTCGCAATCAAACGTCAAGATGACGGTTCCACTTTACGAGGTGCTAACCAAACTCCTGGCTTCGCCAAACATAGCCTCAAAAAGAGCAGTCTTTGAGCAATATGATCACATGGTGCAGATTGGCACGACCATTGAGCCCGGTAGTGATGCAGCTGTGATCCGCATTGCCGGAACCGATAAAGCCATCGCTGCTGCTACAGATTGTAATGGACGTTATTGCTATCTGGATCCTTATGAAGGCGCGAAAACAGCTGTGGCCGAAGCTGCCAGAAACGTTGCTTGCAGTGGCGCAAAACCGATGGCCATCACCAATTGTTTGAATTTTGGCAATCCCTACAAGCCGGAAGTGTATTATGGATTTTCCGAGTGCATCAGGGGCATGGGCGATGCCTGCAGAGCATTTGGCACGCCTGTAACCGGTGGTAATGTAAGCTTTTACAATGAGAATCCGGAAGCCGCGATCTATCCCACTCCTGTGATCGGGATGTTGGGAGTGATGGAGGATTTCCGCAAGGCCACCACACAATTCTTCAAGGCTGATGGGGACAGGGTCTTGCTTTTGGGAAGTTTGGAAGCCGGGCTTGGCGCAACGGAGTATCTGAAGGTGATCCATGGGAAGGTCTGTGGAAGGCCTCCGGTGATCGATCTGAAGCTGGAAAAAAGCTTGCAGGAACTGCTTTATGAGCTGATCCATAGCGGTATTATCAAGAGTGCTCACGACGTCTCTGACGGTGGCCTGGCTATTGCCCTGGCAGAGTCTTGCTTCAATCCTGCCCGTCGCTTTGGCTTTACAGGGCAGTTTAACCTCGGTTCAATGCTCAAAGAAGCGGTGTATTTTGGTGAAGCAGGAGGCAGAGTGATCGTCTCAGCAGCAGAAGCTGATCAGACTCGCGTCATTGAGATGGCCGAAGCAAAAGGCATCCCATGCCTGGAATTGGGTATGGTCACGAGCAGACAGGTGTTTGATCTCAACAAAGATATCGAGTGTTGCTCGGAAGAACTCTACAGGGTCTATAACCATGCAATAAAACTATAAGAGTGGAGGAGGAGATGAGAATGAACTTATTCTTCGGAAACATGTTTTGGGGGATCTTGCTGGTCCTATGGGGCGCTTCGCTGATCCTGAGAACATTTAATATTAATATGCCTTTGGCCAAGATCTTTTTTTGCGGTTGTGATCATCCTGTTTGGACTGCAACTGCTTTTTGGTACCAAATTTAGCTTCTTTAGTGGCGGTAAATCCCAGGGTCATGGAAGCTCAATGATCAGAACAAACAGCTCCGGGGAATACACCTTTGTGTTTTCTGGGGGAACTATTGATCTTACCGATATTGATCGTGACAGCAAAGATCTGGAGATCACGGTGGTGTTTGGCAGCGCGGATGTGCTCTTGCCCAAGCATCTGAGCTTTGATATCGAGCCCACCAGCATCTTTGGCTCTACGGATCTGCCTAAGAAAAGCGAAGCTTCCGGATTGGGAGATCGTCCCATCCGCATCGAGTCCACTGCTGTGTTTGGTCGGATTCAATACTTCTATCGCGAAGGAAAGGCAGCTCCCATCAAAGCAGAACCGAAGTATGAAGCCGGTGAGGAAGCTAAGTCAGACTTTTAAAGGTGGAAACGTCTTCCAGACGTTTATGAGTAGAAACGTCATCTTGACGTTTAAGAGTGGAAACGTCTTCCAGACGTTCGCATGCGACAGGATGTCGCATCCACCGTGTTTAGAAGTCATCCAGACGTTTAAATGCGACAGGATGTCGCATCTACCGTTATCTAAGTTAGGATTATGAAGCGTTATCTCTTGCTGTCAGGATTACTCCTGCTCGCCTCTGTGTGTTTTGCCAACGGATTCGGCTATGCCTTATCCGGAGGAGGAGCACGAGGATTTGCCCACATTGGCGTGCTAAAGGTGCTCGAAGAGGAGGGTCTGAGGCCGGACTATATCTCAGGCACCAGCATCGGAGCCATCATGGTGCATTCTATAGCATGGGCTACAATGCCACCGAAATCGAATCCCTGGCTTTGAGTATAGATTGGGAATATGTGCTGGATTCACGCCATGCCCGCAAAGATATCTACATCGGCCAGAAACGCTGGGCTCCTTTTTGGGAACATCACTTTCGAGCTGGATGACAGGTGCGACCGCAATTGCCAAGCAGTGTCTATAACGTAAATAATGTGAATCTGAAACTCTTTGAGCTCTACGCGGCAAGCTCTGTTGTCAGCAGTTTCGCGGATTTACCGACCCCATTTAGTTGTGTGGGCACAAATCTGGTTACCGGTCAACCTCGAGTATTCAAAGAAGGTTCACTAATGCAGGCGGTGCGGGCCTCCATGTCCATCCCCAGCATTCTCCAGCCCTTTGAAGTAGATGGACAGATATTCATCGATGGGGGAATCGCGCAGAATATGCCTATCACTGCCGTGCGTGAGATGGGCGCTACCAGTGTTGTGGGTATCAAGGTGAACTCTTCATTGAGAAATCAGGAAAACCTGAATAACCTGATCGAAGTCTTGGATCAAACCATCAACATCGGCATCACCCGCAATCTCAACGAATACATCAGCGAGTGCGATCTGCTTTTGGAGCCGGATCTTACAGATTACTCAGCCTCGGATTTTCAGCATATCAGAGAGCTGATCGCGTTAGGTGAAAGCTATGCCAGAAGCAGGTTGAGCGATATCAGGGAGTATCTGTCAAGGCATGCCTTGAGTCCGCCTCCGATTGCGTCCGCCTTTGAGCGGGAGCGAGATACGTTTATCATCGAAGAGATCGTGGTGAGTGGCAATGACCGCCTCAGCTCTGCCAAGATCCGCGAGTATCTGCCCTTGGTGATAGGGCAGAGCTACAGCAGCGCTGAGATCTCGGAAGCATGCCGTAAAGCGTGGAGCTCCCAGTTTTTCCGAGTCATATATCCCGTTTTGGAGCATGAGTCTGATGATCGATATCGACTGGTGATCCATGTAAAGGAGAGGGCTAACAAGACTCTAACCATGAACAATGCCTACAACAACGAGGTGAAACTGACCGCCAGCGCTGTCCTGCGCTTGAACAATATGCCTTTCAAAAACTCTATCCTCTTGGCAGAATTGCAATTGGGGGGCAAGAATGAGCTGAACATCGATTATGTGAAAAACTTTGGTGAGCTGTGGGGCATGTATTACCGGATTTTCCCCTATGTAAACGAAAAGACGATGTATGTCTATAATGACGATCATTTTCGCACCAATAGCGTGAAATCTCTGGAATGGGGTGCCACGAGTGGGATCGGGCTCTTCAGTCCACGTATCGGAGCAGCAGAGTTTTTTGTCTATCGCAGTGATACCTACCTGTATCGTGGTATATCGGAAACGGCAATGCCTCCCAGATCATATCAAGTGAGTGGTTTCGGCGTGAAAGGACTGCATGAAGCGTGGATGACTATGTGTTTCCTCGCAGTGGTACAAGATTTTTGGGTAAGTTCAACTTTGCCAGGGATGAAGATATCTCGGACTATGTGTACAGCAAGTTCACCGCTGATCTGGAAGGCTATATCCCTATCAATTCGACCCTTAGTGTGATGGGCGGAGTGGACCTGGGGTACCTATTTCGATTCTGCGCCGCGAGACAAGTTGATCCCTATCCCTTGGGTGGGGCAGAGGGCTTCATGGCTTATTCCAAGTATGAGATCAGCGCGCCACATTATCGGATATTGCAGGCCGGACTGGTCTATAGTCTTTTCAAAAATGTCTATCTTCAGGGCGGAATCCAATTTCTGAACTATGGCGAAGATGAGCTGTGGGGCAATTCTTATGAAAGCGCGCATTGCTTCTATGCCGGATTGGGGATCAGCACTATCCTGGCTCCCATCAGAATGAACCTGGCAGTAGGCGAAAAGGGCAGAGTCTCCACGATGTTTGCCATTGGCTATGATTTCGATATCTTCAGGTATTCCCGAAAGTAGGCAGATAGTACATATATCGAGCTTTGGAATAAGCTTTGCATGTATATTGGGACAGTATAAAACCACGAAATAAGGAAGCCCTTTATGAAAGCAACGTTAATTTGCTTGGTCGCGCTGATCAGCGCAGGCATGCTCTTTGCGAGCGTCAATCACAGCTATTATCTTTCCCAACCTGTCATCCAAGAATCCGAATCCGGAGTGAAGATAACTCTGGATGGAGCCCAAAGCTGGGGTGATCCAGGCCTGCCCAATCTGCCTTGGTTTGGGTCAAACTGCTCTTGCCCGCGGGATATGAAGCCGGCTCTGTCCTGGTCAAAAGATCCCAGTCTACCACATATAAACTCGGTGGCATTGTGTCTCCCGTGCAGCAGCAGTATCCTTTGTCCCAAAAGGAGATATCCGCTCCCACCCTGCCCAATCCGGCCGTATATGAAGCCGATACTGCTTATCCCAAAGAGAGCCATAATGCCCTCAATACGCATTTTTTGAGTGGTCACCCCATTGCTTTCACGGCAGTATCTCCCTTCGAGTATTTCCCCACCCGCAACGAACTGGTGTTCTATTCGGTGATTGAAGTGGAAGTGAGCTACCAGGCATCTGCCCGGGCTCAGGATGCCGTCCGACTGCTGAAACAGGATGCCTTTGTGCAAAAGCGTTTGCAGCAGAGCGTGGATAATGCCGTGCCGCAGTATTATGGCACCCGGAATGACGGCATCGAATACCTGATGATCGTCGATGGCGAGAAGTTTGATAACTGGCAACCCTTGGCCGATTATTACGATGGCATCGGCATGAACGTGTTTATGAAGAGTGTATCTGAGATTACTTCCACCACTCCGGGCGCGGATACTCAGGACAAGATCCGTAACTATATCATTTCAATCTATCAAAGCAACCCCTTGCGTTTTGTGCTTTTGGGTGGAGATACAGACCTGATCCCGCATCGTGGTTTTTATGTGAACATGGGTGGGGGTAGCCAGGTCGATGACGATATCCCTGCTGATATGTATTATTCCTGCCTGGATGGAAACTGGAACACAGATGGTGACGCTTATTGGGGAGAAGTGATGGAAGCCGATCTTGTTCCTGAACTGGCCTTGGGGCGCATCTGCTACAATTCCGATCTGGAGATTGCTAATCAGATATACAAGATTGTTACTTACCAGATGATCCCCGTGGAAGACAACATCAGAAGTTCCTGTTCATCGGTGAATGGCTGTGGGACGGCCCACCTGGGGTGGCGACTATATGGACGAGATGATCGGTGGCGCAAACATCCATGGCTACTCCACCGTAGGAGTGCCCACGGATTGGAACATAGCCACCTTGTATGACAGAACTTACGGTGCTGAAGAATCCTGGGGTCCCGCTCAAGTGCGCCCCCTATTGTCGCAAGGCTTCAATCTGGTGAACCATTTGGGCCATTCAAGCACCACCTATAACATGAGACTATCAAACAACCAGGCTACTTCGAGCACGATCACCAACGATGGAGCCGGACAGAACTTCTCCATCTACTTCACTCAGGGCTGTTATGCCGGTAGTTTCGATAATCGCAATACCAGTGCCGGCAGCTACACGAGCGATTGTATCACAGAGAAGCTAACTGCATTGCCCACAGCAGCAGCGGCCATGATCTCTCATTCACGCTACGGATGGGGGATGCAGGGTTCCACGAACGGAGCTTCACAATACTTCCACCGTCAATACATCGATGCCATCTTTGGCGAAGACATCCACGAAGTGGGTTACACATTGGTGGACAGCAAGATCGACAATATCCCTTTTATCACCAATCAGCCTGTGATGTATTGGGTGACATACGAGACCAATCTCTTCGGTTGCCCGGCCATGATGATCTGGAGCGACACTCCTCAGCAGATGGCCGTGAACCTTCCATCGCAATGGTTGGTGGGTCTCAATCAATATGTTATTCAGACCGATGCCCCGGGCGCAAGATTGCAGATCAAGGCCGGCGGCCAAAGCTATCATGACAGCTATGCGGATGCCGGTGGTGTCTTCACTGTCAATCTCTTGGAAAGCTTGAGCCCGGGTACCTATCAGCTCTATATCAACGCTCCCAATTATTACCCCTATCAGAACACTATCTATGTGACAGCCAGTCAGATGCCCTACATCGTTTGCTCGGATTTCTCCTATGACGATGATGATGGCATTTTGCATACCAATGAAGTGGTCAACATCGGCTTTATGGTGAAAAACGTAGGCCTGGTGGATCAGGTAAATCCCGGAACGGTGACTCTCAGCAGCGATTCGGCCAACATCCAGATCATCGATGGCACGCTTAGCTTTGATGCTTTGGCGGCTGGCGACAGCTTATCCTATGACAACGCGTTCCAGATTCGTATAGTGGGCAGCTTTCCGGATCACTCTCAGGCCAATCTGCAGTTTCAATCCAGCTTTGATAGTTACCAGACTCAGAGCTACAGCCGCATTACTTTGGCTGCTCCGCTACTAAGCCTTGATTCCTATACAGTTAGTGGCCCCAATAGCTATATCATGCCCGGAGACACTGCCCAAGTGAGCTTTAGTATCCATAACAATGGTTCAGGTTCAGCCTTTACCCCGCTGATGATTCTTTTTCAAAACAGCCCGGAAGCTACAACCAGTGTCTATGATGTGCCCATTCCTCCGATTATCTCCGGTGAAACTATGAATGTCCCCCTTTGCCTTCGAAGTGCAGATCTCTGAAGCTGCTGAGATCGGAGCCATGCTGAGCGTCGGTTACATGCTTTCTGCGGAAAACGGCAACGTGCTGGAAGGACTATTCAATATCCATATAGGAATGCTTTCTTACAGCTTTGAGCCTGATATGCAGAATTGGACAAGCGCTCAGCTGAACAACAACTTCGTGGACCAATGGCATAGATCAAGCAGTAGAAACAATACTCCAGGCGGGACATATTCGATGAAGTTTGGAGGCACCGGTAGCAGTCAGTATGCTGCCAGTGCCTATGGCGCCTTGATCAGTCCCGAAGTGATGATCGCCCCCAATAGTCGCCTGCGTTTTTACCATTGGATGGATGCCGAGAACCACGACACCAGCCCCAGCTACGCCTGGGATGGCGGCTTGGTGCAGATGTCCCTAAATGGCGGTGCCTGGACCCAGATCACTCCAGTGGGCGGATATCCATATCGGATTTATAACAATCCAGCCTCTCCCTTTGTTACCAATACTCAGGTCTATTCCGGTCAGTTTGATTGGACAGAAGCAGTGTTTGAGCTGGGTGAAAGCTCCGGCACAGCCCGTTTCCGCTTTGTATTTGGCAGCGATGGCTATGTAGGAGGCGAGGGTTGGTATATAGATGACATCATGTTTGAAACCGAGCCTGTGTCAAACCCTGACGCACTCCAAGTGCCGACGGTACTCAAGCTTAGTCCGAACTATCCTAACCCCTTCAATCCGACCACGAGTATCTCCTTCAGTATGCCCGTGGCAGATCATGCCAGGCTGGAGATATTTAACCTCAAGGGGCAGAAGGTGAAAGTGTTGGTGGACGATATCTTGCCCGCAGGAATAAGCACTCTCACCTGGAATGGCAAAGACGACAATGGCAGAGCTGTGGCCAGCGGTGTCTATTTCTACCGTTTGAGCACCTCAAACCAAAGCCTCAGCCGTAAGATGATGCTAATGAAATGAGCCAAGTCCTGGTCTTGACCGGGGCCGGCATCAGTGCCGAATCCGGGATTAAAACTTTTCGCGATACCAATGGTCTGTGGGAAAACCACAGGGTGGAGGACGTCGCAAGTCCCCAGGGCTTCAAAAGCGATCCCGCGATGGTCTGGGACTTTTACAAAAAGCGTTATGCCCAAAGCCTGGAAGCTGAGCCAAAATCGTGCGCACCAGGCTTTGGCTCACCTGGAGAGAAAGCTGGGGGATAGGTTTCATCTCATCACCCAGAATGTGGATGGATTGCATAGTAGGGCCGGGAACAAACGGGTTTACGAGATGCATGGTCGGCTGGATTCCTGCTATTGCACGGCTTGTCGTGCCAGATTCAAAATGAAGGACATCGACCTGAACCAAGAGATTCCGCATTGTGTGCATTGCGCGAACATGCTGCGTCCTGATATCGTGTGGTTTGGGGAAATCCCCTATTATCTCTATGAGATTGAGGAACTTGTGAAAAACACAGACTTTTTCCTCATCATTGGCACTAGCGGAGTGGTCTATCCCGCAGCGGGATACGTGATGACCGCCAAGCTCTTTGGTGCACACACAATCGGTTTAAATCTGGAGGAACCGGATAATCTGAGTTTCTTCGACGAGTTTCATCTTGGCAATTGCGGTGACTTATTGCCGGATATCATCGAAAACCTGATCAGTATTTATGGATAACAACGACTTATTCTTTGGCACGGATTTCCTGCTAGATGATGAAGAAGAGAAGCTGAGTCTCAAGGAAGGTGAGCTGCGCGAAGTGTCTGTGCTGTTTGCCGATATCAAGGGCTTCACCAATATCTCCAATCTTTTTGCGCCAGAGGTCATCCATGGCAAGATGGACGAGATTATGAAGATATTCACTCGTTGCATCGCTTTCTATGGTGGCTTTGTGGATAAGTACATGGGTGATGGCATCATGGCCTTGTTTGGGGCGAAGAAGGCCACCGAGCATGACACGCAGCGGGCTATTCTTTCCGCGCTCAAGATGCAGGAGCAATTGAGATTATACAATGGTTTGCTCGCTCGAGAACCGGGCTTTGAAAGCCTGGAATTGGGGCTGCGGATCGGCATCAACACTGGCTTGGTCTCGGTGGGCAAGGTGGGTCAATCGCGTGAGGGGGATTTCACCGTATATGGCCCCGAGGTCAATCTGGCCAGCAGGATGGAGAGTAACGCTCCTGTGAATGGGATCATGTTGCCGCTTTCGACCAAGCGTTTGGTGGAGCACATATTTGAGTTCGAGCATTTGGGCATGAAGGCCGTGAAGGGCATGGACGAGCCGATTGATTGTTGGCGGGTCTTGGCCCAAAAGAGCGAGGGCAACAAGCCTGCAGGCAGCGTGTTCATCGGTCGCGAAGCGGAATTGCGGCTATTGCAAAACGCGTATCAGGACATGAGTTTTCGAATCATGGTCTCAAGGGAGACGCGGGGATAGGGAAGAGCAGGTTGATTCAGGAGTTTTGTTCAGGGGTTGGTGAAGGGGGTGGTCTTGCGTGGAGCCTGTTCTCCTATCTCACCCAGTCCCTTTAATCTCTTTACCAAGATTTTCGAGGAGCTCTTTAGCGTTCGTCACACCCTTCCTTCAGAGCAAAAGAAGCCGCTATTGGAATCTGCTCTCAGGGATTTGGCAGAGCGCAGCCCGAATCCCGCGATAATCCTGGATTGCCTCCCTTTGATTGGGCTTTTGCTGGATATCCGTTATGATGATTCCCGAGTAAAGCAAAAGGGCAAGGATCTCCTCAATCATGTAATGCGTGCCATCGAGCTGATTCTGATGTCGCTCTTACATCAAGCTCAGGGCAAGACCCGCATTTTGATTCTGGATGATATTCATCTGATTGATGAGGCTTCGGCCATGGCTTTGTGTCATTTATTGAGCAAGATTGAGGCAGAATCGATTCCTCTATTGATGCTGGTGATGTACCGTTTGGATTATCCGATTCTGGAATGTGTAACAAGGCATCCGAGCTTTATGGAGCAGGAGCTGAGCCCGCTAAGTAAGGACAAAATCGATGAGCTGGTGGGGTATTACACCAGGGAGCTGAACCTGTCTGAGGCAACCTTGATGCAGGTGCGTGAGCTTTCCGCTGGCAATCCCTTCTTTTTGGAAGAATGGTGCAATTACATCGCCAATCTGCCGCCTTCCGAGCAGGATGATTATCCCGTCCCCGGCAATCTCCACGCCCTCATCCTCTCGCGCCTGGATAATTTGCCACAAAACCTGAGAATGCTGCTGCACAAGGCATCGGTGATTGGCAATGAGTTCTTTGTGGATATCCTGCGTGAAGTGGAGCAGCGTTTGAATGACCCGATTGACGTGGATATCACGCTCAAGGGTCTGGAGGATCATTCGCTGATAATGCGCATGCTGGGCTTTGACTTTTCTACCTACTTTTTCAAGCATATCACCACCCGCGAAGTGGCATATCAGACCCTTCTGCACCAGAATCGCAAGATGCTGCATCAACTCACCGCTGAGGCCATCGAAAGCCTCTTTGTCAACCGTCTGAATGAGTTTAGCTATGCCCTGGCGGATCACTATCTGCGAGCGGAGATGCCCGATAAAGCCAAGCCATACCTGCATCAAGCCATCGACCAGGCTACAAAAGTATATGACAATGCCCTGGCTCTCAAACTCTGCCAAGACCTGCTTATTATCCTGGAAAACGCTGAAGAAAAAGCGGATATCCTGATTAAAAGCGCTGATATCAAATGGCTGACGGGGAAATGGCCTGAAGCTGATGCTGACATCCAGGCTGCCGAGACTTTCTGCCCTCCAAGCGCGCCCCTGGCCTGCGACATCCATCGCTTCAAAGGCATCGCGGCCTTCTTTAAAGGTGATTTTGAGACCGCCCTGATTCAGTTTCAAACAGGTTATGCCCTGGCTCAAACGCTGGAAGACCCATTGCAAACCTGCGTCGCCCTCTCAAACTTAGGCATCTGGCACCAACACCATCAGAAATATGAGCAGGCCATCAACTATCACCAGCAAAGTCTGAAACTCGCCATCAGCCTCCATGAAGACCAACGCCAGCCAAAACCCTGTCCAATCTCGGACTCATCTTTCTGGAGAATAAAGAGCATAAAAAAAGCTGAACAAGCTTTTGCCCAAAGCCTGAAAATTTCCGAGACCCACCGCTTCCTGCGTGACGAATCCATCGCCCTGGGCAACCTGGCATATGCCTATATCACTACCAAGCAATACGATGAAGCCCTGCCCCTCCTGAATCGGAAACTCACTCTCGCCACCCAGATGAACGATAAACTGGAAACCATCAAAGCCCTGGGCAATATCGGCAATATCCATAAAGAACGAAAGGAATACCCCGAAGCCCTGAGCTGCTATCAGAAATCCTGGAGTATCAAACAGACTTTGGGTAACCAAAAGGAAATAGAGAATACTCTGAAGACTATCGAAGAGACAGAAGAGCTGATGAAGGTGTTAGGTGTTAGGTGTTAGGTGTTAGGTGTTAGGTGTTAGGTGTTAGGTGTTAGATGTTAGGGCTCCTGCTTGGCAGAAGCAGCGTGCTTGCATACTTATCTCGGCCTTCGGCCTCGTTCGACACGGGACGTGTCGAATCCTAACCACTAACCACTATTTTTTTACAGGCAACGCCACAAACACGGTCGTTCCTTCATTTTCCTTGCTCTTGATCCAGATATCCCCGCCATGCAATTCGGCAATACGTCTGGAGGTAGCCAATCCCAGTCCCAGTCCGCTGGAGCGATATTCCACCGTGCCCGATTTTATGGGCATAGATCTCATTGAGTTCATAGAACTTGCGGAAGACGTTTTTTTAACTGATATTCGGGGATGCCGATGCCATTGTCCTGCACATAGATCACGATGCTATCCTTGCCATCGATTTTTTCCTGATGAAAAGCTGCTTTGCGGGCTCCGATGATGATGCTGCCAAAGTCATTGGTAAATCTGATGGCATTTAGCACGAGGTTATAGATCATTAGGTGCACGCCTTCCCAATTTGCCTTCAGTTTGCCCAAGTCTTTTTCTATCTCCAGGCGGATGAACATCTTGCGTTTGCGGGAAAGGATCTCCACTTCCTGCTGGATCAGTTCTAGTATCTCCGCGATATCCACGGGAGCCATAGTCAGGCTTTTTTTTGAGGTTATAGCTATTCATGGTATTGATGTCGCTGGTGGTCAGGATCAGTTTTTTTACTGAGTTTTCGATCTTGCTCACGATCTCTTTCCTTTCGTCCTCATCGGCATACAGCCTGCGTTTAAGGCGGGAAACGTAGCTTTGCAGAGTGGTGAGCGGGGTATTCAGTTCATGGGAGACGATGGCCATAAACTCATCCTTGAGCAGTTCAAAGGCATTCAGTTCGCTACTTTTTTTGCAACAGATTCTCATAGAGCATGGCGTTTTTGATGGCGATGGTGAGTTGTTCCATGAAGAGGCCGATGATATCTTGTTTCAGATACATCGCTTTTGCGCCATGATCCATATTGTCAAGATAGAGGAAGCCGAACACTGTGCCATCCACGTTGATGGGCGCGCAGAAGATAGTGTGCAATTGATAGTCCTGCACGCTGATGGCGTTCTTAAAACGGTTATCTTCCATGGCATTATAGGTGCTGATCATCTCCAGGCTGCTCTGCGAGAGCGATAGCGCGGTTTTACTGATTCCGGCTACGCTGTTCAGGATTTGCTTGTCCTGATCGAGCTGAACTTTGTAGATGTTGTTGCCGTCAGCATCACGTTTGATCAAAAAGCCTCTGCTGCTATTGGTAAAGTCAATCGCGTGCGAAACGATCTCCTGCTCCAGATCGGTGATATCCACGATGCGCATCAGCTCATGCGAGATCTGCATCATCTGATTCATCTTCTGGATGCGCATTGTGATCTCTGAATAGTCCTGAATACGCACTATCAGCGCTGAAAGATGCTGTTTGATATTGCGCATGATCAGGAGTTCCTGTTTGGTAAAAGGCAATTCTCCATCATCGGTGAGAACCAGATATCCCACACGCTTGGAGCCGGTGAGCAGTGGGATAATGACGATGTTTTGCCCTTTATACACCAAAGGCACCAGGTTGTCCAGGCGAAACGCGCGTTCAATCTCCGGGCTCAGTTCTGGCAGGATAAGGCTTTCTTTGGCGCAATTGTAGCTTTGGAAAGTGCTGTAGTTTTGGATGCGGGCAGAGTATTCCCACAGTCTGAAGCGCCAGGGACTGATCACTTCGTTGATCCCTTTTTCGATGAGGAACTTGATTCTATCCACGTTATAGACGTTGGCGATGTTGAACAGCAGTTCATTCCATTTGCGCCTTAAGTCTTTGGCTCTGGAGATGATGGGGATGATATTAAACTTGCGGATCTGCTTGATGCCATATTGGTTGACGGCCAGATAGTTGTTCTGATCATCAGGGGGGATGTTCTCAGTGATCTTGATCAAATAGCTTTTGTACTCTTCAAACAGCGCTTCGGCCTGCTCATCCTGCTTGAGTTCGATCAGGATTTGAATGCGGATTTGCAGTAACTCAACCCACAGTTGGTAGTATTCAAAGCTTTCCCATTCCTTCTGAAATCGCATCGCGCGTCTGAGGATATCGCGCAGCGGAATCTCGGTCGAGACCAAATCCAGCCTGAGTTCCAGAATGTCCAGCTTGCATAACCAATAGCGATACTTGTTGCTCAGGCACAGCTCACGTGCTTTTTGGGCAAATCCCGGGCTTTTTCGTTAGTCCTGCAGTCCATAGTGACACAAGACTTCCAGGATGTAAAACACGGCGATGGCATAGTTATTGTTGATCTCGCCGGCGTGGCGCAAGGCCAGCTTCAGCTCGTTGTGAGCCTTGGCATAATCCTTTTCGGTGAGTGCTATCAGGCTGAGCACATTGTGATGAAACTCTTCTTCATGGATGTGTTTGTAGTTGATATGAGCATTGCTGCTGATCAGTTTTCTCAGCTTTTTGGGGCTCATCATCTCGCTCAGATAGTAGAAATAGGTCTTCACGAGGGGGTTGATTTCTTCCACTTTTCCCTGGATCAATCCCGGTTCATGCTCCTCAAGGAATTGAAGATAATGCCCAAAGCCCATGATCTTGCTTTTGGCCAGGGCCAGGTTTCGCTTCACTGAGTCCAGATAGGTGCTGCTGCCGATGGAGTCCATCAGGTCTTTACAGGCATTTAAGAGGCTCTCTGCTTCCTGAAAATCCCCCATCTTGATCATGGCTTCTCCCTGATTGAGCAGGGCTAAAGCCTTGATAGTGGTGAGATTCAGCTCGCTGGCATGTTTGTAGGCCTGCTTGGAATAGTTACTTGCTTCGATGGTGATGCCTTGTTTGAGATACAGATCCGAGAGGTTGTTATAGATAAGGCCGAGAAATCTGCGAATGTTATAGCGTTTCCAGATGCTTAGAGCTATTCCCAGATGCTCCTGTGCTTCTTCGATATTCTTCTGATCGCTGTAAAACACACCGAGGTCATTATGCATGGCAGCCAGGCGGAACATCACACGATAGTCATGTTCCGGAGGCAGATCTGCCAGAAAGTCTTCAATAACCTTGATAGCCCGATCCGCATCTCCGGTTACTCGATAGTAAACTGCTAACCGGTCGGTAAAGGCGATCTTGAGGTCGAGCGGGGTTTCTTCTCTGGCCGCGAGATCCAGATACTCTTTGACCTTTGGGATATCCGTTTTGAGATATACCTGGATGTAGGCCAGCCAGATCAGGAGTTTTTGCTTACCGGTAATCACCAGGAGTTCTGCGCGTTTAAAGCTCTCCAGCGCGAAGACCAGATTCTCGCGCAAGAGATGGATGGTGCCCAGAGTATAATACTTCTCAAAGAGTTCCGGGATTTGATCGGCATTCTCCAAAATGAATCCGGCCCGTTCATAGAACCCCGTGAAATCCGTCTTTTCCTGGAAGATGGCCAGGTCTTTGATCACATCGGTGGTGCTCACCTGAGTGCGGGGATCAAAATCCAGCTTGAGCACATTGAGCATGGCTTCATAGGCGGCACTTTGCTCGTGATCTTCACTCAGGAGAGTGGACAGCTTCAGGTAATAAATTCTGGCTGACTTGGTAGTCCTCCGCCAAAAAGGCATTGTCAATCAAGCCTTGACAGGTTTCTTTGTCCATCACTTCGCGGCTGGCAAAATACTTCAGTACCCGCTTTGAGACCAGAACATGCACTTTGGCGTTGCATTCGTCAAACATCCGGGTCTTCGCTTCGATAAAGCTGAAACTATAGTTTTTGCCGCTTTTGTTCAGTATTTCGTTGTATGTGGCATCGTTGAGCAAGTTGTAAAGATCAAGGTCGTGGAGCTTCAGGATATACAGGATAAGGCCACGGCTCAAGGGTGTCTGAACCACGCTAAGTTTTTGCAGCAGAGCATAGTTCTGGCTGGTGAGATGGCTCATTCTGGCGTAGATCGAATGCAAGAGACGGGAGGGCAATTGATAGTTACTCAGGTTTGCCGGAAACTCTACAGCGTCTTCCAAAACGATCTGTCTGCGTTGCACCAGGTCAATAAGGATTTCACGAATGAACTCCGGATTGCCGGAGGAGCGGTGATACAGGCTCACAGCTAGATCATCCGGAGCAGGAATCGGCAGCAGTTTGTTCACATAGGTCTTGCTCTCTTCGGGGCTCAAAAACGGGAGATTGATCAGTACCGTGTGATCGATTTGATTGACTTTGTTGAAGTCGTTGCAGGATAGCAGGATCATGATGCGGTTTTGCACGAGAGCCGGTGACAGATAGTTCATGAAATCCACGGTATGACGGTTCACATACTGGAAGTTGCGGATCATGAATATAATTGGCTTGATCAGGGAGAGCTGGATCAATAGGCTTTGCACACTGGCAAAGTCACTGCGTAGGTCATCCACCGTCTGGGTGAGGGCTTTGGCTTCCTGCTCACCCGCAAAGAGGTAGCGTTTGAATTTCGGTGAGATGGTGGACAGGGATTCATATTGATTAATCTCTTCGGGGCTCAGGGATTGCAGATATTCTTTGATCAAAGCAAAGAAGGCTTCGTGATCGGTGCGGGTGCATTTGTAATCAAAGAGGAAGTATTCGCCCCCCAAAAGGTGATAGCGAAACAGCGAAAGGATGCTGTCCTTGCCCAAGCCGTCTCCGCCAATCACAGAGATGATCTTGCCATTGGCATTGACCACGGCGGGTAGAAAGTCCAGCATCTGATGTGAGTATTTCTCACGCACGATGTAGCTGTTGAAACGCAGCGCGTTGACGATCGACCAGGACGCGGAAAAGGGGTATTCATTGTCGCTGATGCGATTGATGTAGTCGATGACCTCACTTCCGGATTGAAAGCGGTTCTCCGGGTTGCGTTCCAGCAGTCTGAGGATCAGCTTTTCCAGCTCCAGAGGGATGTTTTTGTTCAGTTCCGAAGGGAAATTGGGGATAAAATACTGGTGGCCCCCCTGGATCAGGGCATTGATCTGATCGATACTGAAAGGGAATGATCCCGTGCACAGACGGTAGAGCATCACACCCAGGGCATAGAAGTCACTGCTTTGAGTGGGGCTGTTGCCCAGATACTGCTCCGGCGCAACGTAAGGCAAGGTGCCCGATACATGCTGACTGTCTCTATTTTGATCAATCTTGGAAAAGCCATAGTCGATCAGCTTGACGATGATCTCTTTGCCTTCCATGCGATACAGGGCGTTTTCCAGCTTCAAATCCTTGTGCAGGATGTTTTGGCTGTGCAGAGCGTGCAGAGCATAACAGATCTGCACCACCATGTCATAGATGGCGCTCACCCGAGACTTATTGAAGCGGAAGTTTGCCAGGGTCTTGCCTTCAAAGAATTCGCTGATTACATACACGTGGTCTCCCACATGGCCAAAATCTACCACGCGTAAAAGATTCGGATGCTCGATCTTGGTGATATGGTGCATGTCCTCCGCGCTGAAATGCTTGTACAGCTCTTCCGAGGATAGGTATTGAAACAGTTTTAGTGTGTAAAGCTTGTTCGTGCGGATATCCCGTACTTTGAATACATTTGCCCAGGTGCCCGACCCCAAGCTTTCCAATACTTCGTAACGGTGATCTATATACATCAATTACTCCAATCAGCTATGATGCTCCCATTTTGTATGGCTCAGCTTGCTGTCAATCTTTATCTTTGGTGCTTGGTGCGTAGTGCTTGGTACTTGGTGCTTGGTACTTGGTACTTGGTACTTGGTGCATGGTGCTTGGTGCTTGGTGCTTGGTGCTTGGTGCTTAGTGCTTAGTGCGTAGTGTTTGGTTTGTGGTGGAACACCGGCTTCA
>JAJOKA010000197.1 GCA_021206555.1 Candidatus Cloacimonadota bacterium
GGCAGGGACGTGACATGAACGAGCGCCCTGTAGCCAGCGGAGTTTACTTTGCCAGAATCAGCAGTAAGAACAGTAACAAGACCATCAAGATGATGCTGATGAAGTAGTTACGCGCGATAAACGAAAACATATAGTAAAAGGGCTGCCTCGGCAGCCCTTAAATCTTGGGTTAGGGATTCACCTGTAGATCGACAAATCCCGCTTACTGCTATCCGATCTCTCTTCTGATCTTCGCCCCGATGCCATTCAGCTTTTCTTCGATGCGGTCATAACCACGGTCGATGTGATAGATGCGGGATACCGTTGTCGTACCATCTGCCATCATTCCGGCTAAGACCAAGGCCGCGCTGGCACGCAGATCAGTGGCCATGACTTCGGCTCCGCTGAGACGCTCCACTCCCTTCACGCTGGCGACATTGCGATCCATCTTGATATTGGCCTGCAAGCGGTTGAGCTCAGCTACGTGCATAAAGCGGTCAGGGAATACGGTGTCTTCCACAAAGCTGATCCCTTCTGCCAGACACATGAGCACGGTAAACTGTGCCTGAAGATCGGTGGGGAATCCCGGATGAGGTAGGGTTAAGATGTTGGCCGGCTTGATCTTCAGAGGTGGAATCACAGTGATATCCTGGCCTTTGATCTCCAGTGCGCAACCCGTTTCACGAGCTTCTCGAGCAATGGCGTGAGGTGCTCCGGCTCGCAGCCACGGACGGTGACCGGCTTCGTGGATAGGGCTCCGGCAATCAGGAAAGTGCCTGCTTCTATGCGATCCGGAATCATGGTCATCTCCACCGGGAAGAGATCATCCACGCCTTCAATGGTGAGCGTGGTGCTGCTTTCCCGCCTGATCCTGGCACCCATCTTGTTCAGCATATCGATGGTCGAATCCACTTCCGGCTCCATCGCGGCATTGAACATCCTGCTGGTACCCTTGGCATAAACAGCGGCCATCAGCGTATTGATGGTGGCACCCACAGAGGACTTCTCAAAATGGATGTCCGCGCCGATCAATTGATCCACAGTGGCATTGATATAGCCGTGTTCGATCTCAATCCCGCACACCCCAAAAGCTTCCAGAGCCTTGAGATGCAGATCAACCGGACGAGTACCGATGGCGCAACCACCGGGGAAGCTGACTCTGGCTTTGCCCAATCTGGCCAACAGCGGCCCCAGCACATATATGGAAGCGCGCATCTTGCTCACCAGTTCATAGGGCGCCTCCGGAAAGCACACGTCCTTGCTGTCAATGCTCATCGAGCCTTTGTCGTAATCCACCCTGGCTCCGATCACGCGTAACAGATGCGCCATGGTCTTTAGATCAATGAGGTTGGGTACATTGCGGAGAATGGACTTCCCCGGAGCCAGAAGGCATGCTGCCATGGCAGGTAGAATGGCGTTTTTTGCGCCACTGACCTGGATTTCTCCGCTTAAATCGCGGCTATGTTCAATGATGAATTTATCCATCTTATCCTCGTTTTTGTGTTATCAGGTAACGATCTCGGGAAGCAAGATCTTTCCCCTTTTCCAGAGTTCTGAAGCCTGCTTTTTCTGTCAAGTGCAGTACATCGTTTTGTTGACCGGCTCCGTGCTCCAAAGCCAGAATTCCTTCGCTACCCAAGTACTGCGAGGCATGAGTGGTGATCCTGCGATAAAAGCCCAACCCATCATCTCCAGCTAGCAAAGCTAAACCGGGGCTCATATTCCCGGACTGCGTAGTCGAGAACTTCATATTCGGACTTGCTGATATAGGGCGGATTTGAGATAATGGCGTTAAAAGGGGGCAAGCCAATCGGGAAAAGATCTGCCTGATGAAAAGTGATCTCTGTCTTGTGCAGCACGGCATTGCTTTTTGCAACTTCCAAAGCTGAGTTGGAAATGTCTGAGGCATGAACTTCCAAATCGGGCATTAAATGCTTGAGCGTGATGCCGATGATGCCGCTACCACAGCAGAGATCAAGCACCCGATCACATGGACTAAGGTAGCGCTGCACAGCCTCTACCAATACTTCGGTATCGTAGCGGGGAATCAGGACATGGGGGTTTACCTTGAAGGCCAGCCCGTAGAACCAAGCTCTGCCCACAATGTATTGCGCTGGCATCCCTTTGTTGAGAAGAGATATTGCGGCAATTAGTGCCTGCTCTTGTTCTTCATTGGGGATCGGGGCGAGCGCCAGTTCAGCTCTACTACACCCCAGATACTCACAGATCAGATACTCGATATCCTGAGGGGTTTGATCCGGCGCTAAAGCAAAGAAGCCATCAAGACGCATCTTTGCCGGAATGCAAAAGACTCTTTTGAATGCTCACGAAGCGTCCGCCCTTGTCAAAGGTCAAGGTGTCGCTCAGATGATAGAGCAAGGATAGCCCTCTGCCATGCTCCTGTATATCAAGGATTTGCTCTTTTTGGACTTGCTTGAGCCAGGACACATGATCAAATCCGGGGCCTTCATCCTCCACACTGATCTCGATCACATTTTCCAGATTATCGACAGTAAAACTGAGCCGCAAGACCCGGGATTTGATCTCGGGAACCTGGAGCTTCTCCGAAATTAGCGCTTGCAATTGATCATGCCCCAAGGCACGTTCCGCAACGCTGAGGCCCAAAGTGCCATGGATAAAGGCGTTGTAGACCATCTCATCCACACAGACCAGGAGTTCATTCAACACGTTTGAATTCACTTTGAAGCGCTGCCTCAACTGGCTGCTGAACACCTTGGAGATGGCAAAGCTAGTGAAACTTTCAGCACTGATTTCATAACAAAAACTGGCTCGATTGAGATGCGAATAGAAACCCATGATGTCGTCCCTGCTACGCTTGCGAAACATGAGTTCCTGGATGGAGTGAATCATCTGTTTGGTATCAATGGGTTTGCGAATAAAGTCGCTGGCCCCCAGCCGGATAGCTTCGATGAAATAGTCATGCTCCAGATATCCCGTCATCAGGATCACATCCAATGAACGATCAAAATCCTGACGCACGCGTCCCAGAAACTCCAGTCCGGAAAGCCCCGGCATCTCAATGTCACAGATCACCAGGTCATATTCGTTTTTATAGATTTTGCGTAGAGCGTCACTGCCATTGAAGGACGAATCAACATTGTAGCCACTAATGCTTAATATGGATTGCAATGAGTTCACGATGGCGATGCTATCATCCACCACCAATATCTTGGCCTTATCTGCCATACTTATCCCAGATTTACAGTAAAGAGTTGGTTCAGCTTCAGCATAGTAAACAGCTCATACACGCTGTTTGAAGAGCGAACCACTTCGATATCTCCGCCTTTGGATATAAAGTCTTTGTAAAACAGGAGGATTTTGCCGATGCCGGTGGACGATATGTTGCGACAATCCAGTAAATCCAGCTCAAGTAATTTCGCATCGCTCTGCATAACTTCGCTCAGCTTCTCTTGCAGAATGTGAGCGTTTTCACTGTTAAGGATACCATCAATCTTCATGGCAGCAATCTCACCGCTGAAAGTTTAGCTCGATATTCATAACTGTCTCCTTGGACTTTTTTTTGCTTGCGCCCATATTTCGGATTGTTCTTTTTCATGTCAAGATTATTCTGCATAGCCACGTATTCTTCGCAAGACTTGATTGTGCACCAGTTGCGGTGCTATCTCGAATTTCTTGAATTCCAGACTATAGGACGCGCGCCTGAGAGAGGCTTCTGATGCGGGTCGAATAGCCAAATAGTTCTGAGAGCGGCACATCTTGCCACCACTTCCTGTAAATAGT
>JAJOKA010000218.1 GCA_021206555.1 Candidatus Cloacimonadota bacterium
ATGTAAATCGCATAATCTGCGTGCATCATGCGCCTTTATCCGCGTAAAATCTGCGGGAAATCGCCAAATCGCCAAAACCTCATAACTTAATACCATTTACTTCCCGATGCAGAATCCGCTAAAGATCTGATTCAAGAGATCTTCCGAGCTTACTACACCGAGGATATCTTCCAAAGCAGTGCCAGCTGCTTTGAGGTCAAAGGCGATGAATTCGAAGCCCGTGTCTTGAGCGAGGGCTGTCCTTGCAGACTCCAACGCATCAATACAGCGTTTAAGGGCAGAGAGATGACGGGCGTTGGTGACCAGCGGACGATACAAAACTTCGGAAGGAAGTTTGAGCCTGCCCAATATCGCCTCTGATAGCATTTTCAGGCCATCAGGAGCTGCCACGCTGCATGGGATATGGCCTGATGGAAGTTCCTTGTGCAGAGACAAATCGGCTTTGGAAGCCACAAAGATGGTCTTGTCCGGTGATGAATCCCACTCTCCACGCGCCAGATCTTCCTGTCTCTCATATAGATAGAGGATCAGATCAGCCTCTCTCATCAGCTGATGCGAGCGAGAGATGCCTTCTGCCTCGATCTCTCCGGCATCTTGGCGCAATCCCGCAGTGTCATATAGCACAATGGGATAGCCCGAGAGCGAGAAGGATTCTTCCAGGTAGTCACGCGTGGTACCGGGATGAGGGCTAACAATAGCTCGGTTTTGTTTTAGGAAAGCATTGAACAGAGATGATTTACCGGCATTAGGTGCCCCGGCCAGACAGATCTTGATGCCTTCCCGAAGTTTGCGCGAATGCTGACCTTCGCTATAGAGTTCAACGGCATCCGAGATCAAGCTATCTATCCTATTCCCAAGGTCTTGCAGATCGATGGAGGGCAGATCCTGATCCGCAAAATCAATGGCCAGTTCACAGCGGATACGGGCTTCTCCCAGCCTTGCCAATAGCGTCTCCAGATGACGGCTGAGATAGCCCTTCACCTGCATCAAAGCAGCGGCTTCGGCTTTGGAAGTTGAGGCCATAATAAGGTCGTTCACCGCTTCTGCTTGCGAGAGATCCATTTTGCCATTCAAATACGCGCGCAGAGTGAATTCACCTGGTTTGGCCAGATCCATGGATTGCAGCAAAGTGCTGAGGATTTTGTCCACAAGGTAAGGATTGCCGTGGGAGCTTAGCTCCAGCACGTCCTCGCCGGTATAGCTGTTTGGCGCTCTGAATACCGAAACCAGCAGCTCATCCAAAGGGCTATTGTCAGTTCCGTAAAAAGTGCCCAAAAGCAGGGTGTGCGAAGCGGCATTGAGGAGCTTCTTGGAAGGCCTGAAATGCTTTGCCACCAAGGGTATAACGTCAGATCCGCTACAGCGGATCACGGAGATGGCCGCTTGTCCGGGAGCTGTCACCGGCGCGCAAATGGGATTGTTCATCGCTGTAAAATACTTAGCACTTGCCCGGCAAGCTGGTTTGGCTGGAACCCGATGAGTTCTTTCAGAATGTCAGTGTTGCCATGGGTGATGAACTGATCAGGATAGCCGAAGTTGACGATTCTGGCATTGTCAAACTGCAAGAGTTGTTGCAGCCTTGAGCCCATACCACCGATCACCGAGCCGTTTTCAAAAGTGAAGATATAGTTGCAGCTTTTACCCAGCGCTTTGAGCAGCTTTTCATCCATAGGCTTGATGCTGCGCAGATTGATGATGATGGGATTGATCCCGCTTTCAGAAAGGATTTTAGCCGTATCCTGAGCCGTGCCGAGGGCGTCGCCGGCGGCCACAAACGCTATCACTTGGTCCTGATCCGGCTTGTGTTCATTGATGATCTCTGCTACTCCGGGCGCGAAATCCATAGCTTGATATTGCGGCAGATAGCTGTACCTCTGGGATAGCGAATGGCAACGGGACCATCGTAGTAAGAGGCTGCCCAGACCAGCATTGCTTGCAATTCCTCAGCGCAGGAAGGAGCCAGGATCACCAGATTGGGGATGAACTGCAGAAAGGAGATGTCAAAGGTGCCTTGATGCGTAGCGCCATCTTCGCCCACCAAGCCGGCTCTATCTATACAGAAAACCACCGGCAATTTGGGCATGGCCACATCGTGGATCACCTGATCCAGAGCACGCTGCATGAAGCTGGAATAGATTGCCACAAAAGGTTTTATGCCTTTTGTGGCCATTCCTGCTGCCAGGGTCACGGCGTGTTGTTCGGCAATCCCGACGTCAAACAGGCGTTCCGGATACATCTTCTCAAAAGAGCTGAGACCCGTCCCCGCGCTCATCGCTGCGGTGATGGCCACGATCTCTTTGTGCTTACCTGCCAGCTCACAAAGGCTCTGGCCAAACACATCGCTATAGCTCAGCTTCCCGCTACACGCGGTTTTTCCGCTCTCATTATCAAAGGGACCTACTCCGTGAAAGCCGGAAGCGTCTTCCTCAGCAGGGCTGTAACCTTTCCCTTTTTGAGTGACCACATGGATCAGGACGGGGCCCACCATAAAGTTCTTGACCCGTTTGAGGATAGAGATCAGATGCGGGATGTCATGGCCGTCAATGGGGCCTACGTATTTGAAACCAAGATCTTCGAAGATGATATTGGGAACCAGGATATTCATCATGGATTCTTCCAGCTTCTGAGCGCCGTAAATGAAGCGGCGACGAACGCTGGAGGGCAGACTGGAAGAGAGATCCCACACCTGTTTCTTAAGGGCGTTGTAGCTCTTTGAGGCATACATGCGTGCCATATATTTCTGCAACCCACCCACGTTTTTAGAGATGGACATGGCGTTGTCGTTCAAAATCACGATGAACTTATCCGGTTGCAGATGCCCTGAGTGGTTCAAAGCCTCAAAGCTCATGCCTCCGGTCAGCGCGCCATCACCGATCACTGCAATGCTATGAAAGCTTTCCCGTCTCAAATCCCGTGCGGCAGCTATGCCCAAAGCAGCAGAGATGGAAGTGCTGCTGTGGCCTGTACTGAAGGCATCATAGGGGCTCTCATCCCGATTGGTGAAGCCGCTGATGCCGCCATACTGACGCAGAGTGCTAAAGCGAGCGTTGCGCTCGGTGAGAATCTTCCAGGCATAGCTTTGATGTCCCACATCCCAGACCACGCGGTCTTTGATGGGATCAAACACACTGAGCAGAGCAAGGGTTAAATCCACCGTTCCCCAAACTGGGCGCGATGTGGCCACCGTTTTTGCCACCACATCGATGATGCGTTGGCGCACTTCGGCAGCCAATTGGGCAAGCTCTTCATTGTTGAGCTTGGCCACCATTGTGGGTTTATCTATTCGTTCAAGAAACATGCTAACTCCTCATTTGAGGTTTGGACTCGGCCAATTTGACGATGATGATCTCGGCTAAGACCAGGATCAAAACGATGGCCAACAGCCACTTCCAGAGATCACGCCCCATGCGGGACATGAAGATCTCTGAGCTGAAATCACTGCTGAAATATTTTACTTTGCCGGTGATCTTGCCCTTCGTAGGCTCACTATCCGTGTAGTCATGGTTTACCGCCAGGACTGAGGCATTGGGAGATTCCGGATTGATGGTATAGAGCCCCGGTTCACGCACGATGTACTGCGGCGTGGATAGCGTGATGAACTCACGCGAAGGAAGGCCAAGGGCACTGGCCCGGATCACATCACCCACCTTCAGTTCACTGGAGGGAAGGTTCACGCTTTGCAAGACGCTGGCCTGACGATAGGCAAAGACGGCAAAAGCGGGATCGATGAAGAAGGCCGAATCAGAGGCAATATCCCAAAGCCAGAGGGCGGAATTCTCTGTGCTCAGAGCAAGGGGCTGCGCTCCGGAGGCAATGATGGCATTACCACCACCGGCTTCCCAATAGCCCTTGATTCGGAGTATTTACGCTGTTTGTCAGCCAGAATGGCGGTCACTCGATGGTGAGGGGAGATAAAATCGATATTGCGGACAGCAGGCGAATAGGCCTTGAGGCTGGTGCCAAAGCGCTGTTCCAGATAGGCACGGGCATCCGGACTGAGCATGCGACTGAGGCAAAAGAGCGTGCCAATCTCAGCTTGATCCAAAGCGTTCAGCACTTCCCTTATGCGAGGACTCATCTCACCGAAGTCATAGAATATCATCAGTTTATAGCCACTGATGGACTGGATATTGAGCTGACCCGGATCGATGATATCAGGATTTTTGCCACCGGCATAGACGCGAAGGATGCTGGCCAGAGATTGCGGTAAACGCGAGCGGGTGACCACTCCCACTTTGGGATTGGCAAAGTATTCAAAGGAAAAATAGGTTCGGTTATCGGCCAGCAGGTATTCATCCAGCACTTCGATGTAGCCGGATTGCCAGCCCTCACCGCGGGCTTCAAAGCTGATGGTTTCGATTATGCTTTGCCGGGGCGGAATGCTCACGAACTTTTCGGCCACCTTGATATCGTTCAATACAGCTTGGATCAGCACTTCACTACGGGCTTCATCGCCATGGTTGCTGAGCCGGAACTCGAGGGATTGCTGTTTACTGCGTCCCACAATCTGCGGTAAAACCCGTGCTTCGCTCAGCGAGAGGTTTTGCCTTGCTTCAGTCCCGGTAAGTGGAATCACCGCTACTGGATGGTGACTTTTCAGCGTGATTTCCTCGTTGAACAGATCACTGAACAGATAGATCTCAGAATTGGGCATCTGCGCTTCGCGGAGTTTGGCCTCAGCCAGCTGCAAGGCGTCATTCCAGGATATTGGTTGCCAGCTGATCTGAATGGTCTGCAAAATATCCTGCGGGATGCTGCCGGCATAGATCTGAGCGTGCAGCAAATTCCAGTTTTCATCCCGTGTAATCAGGATCAGGCGGTCATTCGCGGTGGCTCTGGCATTGACGCTTTCGATGGCTTGCACCGCTTTCTGGATGGTACTGCTGCCATCTTCCACGTAGTCCATGCTGTATGAGGTATCCAGGATCATGGCAATCGCTGTGGGGGGATGCTTGTCCGACGCGCCAAAGCGCTTGGACGAGAGCATGGGACGAGCCACAGCCAGCGCGGTAAGCAGGATGATCAGCATGCGGATGATGAGCAGGATGATATTCGTGATCTTGGTGCGGCTCTTTTCCTGCTGTTCACTGAGTTTGATGAAGCGCAGAGTGGAAAATAGCACTCTGGGTGGTTTCTTCTTTGCCAAGAGCCAGATCAAAAGCGGCAACACAGTGGCAGCCGCAAAGATTAGCAATCCGGCATTGAGGAAGGACAGACCAAACATCGCTTAGAAACCTATCCCGAGCGCAAAGAGTAACTCGCTGTCTGCCATCTTCAAGCCTTGAGCGTTGAGCGAAAAGTCAAAGCGGAAGAGCTGATAATAATAGCCTCCGCCAATGGTGAAATTGATGTTGTCCGCGCCATAGAAATCCCGGCTGTAGATGCGACGCGGAAGTCCATGCCCTGATCCACGCTGCTGTCGTTGATGAAATCTGTGCTGTCCCAGGAAAGACCGTTGCTATAGCCAATATGGTAGGTAGTATCGGGGTTTTTGGAGATCTTGCTTTGCACGCCCAAGGTGGTCTTTGACCTTCCGGAGCCATATTGCACTCCGGTGGCGATGCGCCGTTGAATGCTCTTGCTGGGATAGTTTTCCCAATACAAGCCGGAAAGCAGATCGTAGGCGGTAATGGCATAGGTAAAATCCGGATGTTTGTAGATGAAACCGAGGTCAGAAGAAAAGCCCTTTACCTTGTCATCAATGAAGTTTATCCGTTGAAACTCATTACCCTGTATGCGCTCTTCCAGAAAGACCAGACGGCCACTGAGATACTTGAGATTGAGCCCCAAGGCCAGATGCGGCCAGTTCTTATCCGTGATCCCCATGCTCAGCTGCACTTTATCCAGCTTGTAGTCATAATAAAGGCTCTTGCTGGCAGCAGCATCCAGTTCACTGATATGCACTGAGGCCACCGGTTGATAGGAGAAGGCCACTTGCTTGGCCACGGCAGTGAAATACTTGAATTGCTTATCCCGCAGAGCGTTGCTGATGCTGGCTGCCTCCCAGAATGAGACGTCTTCTTCATTGGCCAGACGGAAGGAAGCAAAGAGATGGGTATGCTCATTGTTGGCCAAAAGCGCGGGATTGCTGAAAGAGGCAAAAGGATCGGTGGCGTTGGTGATGTTCATGGCTCCCATGCCGATGGCGATGGCCGAGACGTTGTTTCCGGCGTCGCATAGTCATAGGAAGTGATGGGCAGTGGGCTTGCCTGAGCCCACAATCCCGCCGTGATCAGACAGATCAGGCTAAACAAAGGATATTTCATCTACAAGGCTCCTTGCAGTTTGGTGTGAGTATAATTTGCCAGATAGTAGCCTCCCAATCCCGCAAAAACCCCCATCACGGCATCGATAAACCAATGATAGTGGCAATATACGGTGGCCAGGCTAAGAAAGACGGAGATCGCCACAAAGAGATATCCCAAAGGGCGCACATGGCGCAAAGCTCCGATGGTGAGCACCAACGAAATGGCCACGTGAGAAGAAGGGAAAGCTCCGCCCAGATGGTTGCTCTGACGATAGATATAGACCATGATATGTGTGAAGGGCCCTGCCCGATACACCTTAGTGAGCTCCATTGCCTCAGGCAGATAGCGTCCGCCAAATCACCGGCACTATGCTAAAGATGAAGTAGCACATATAGAACACAAAAACAGAGGTTGAAAAAAGACCTCTTTGAAGCCGGCAGGATGCTTGAAATAGAGGTACAAGGGCAGGCCGATGATCATGGGATAATAGCAGAAATAGGCAAAGTGAAAGAGCTCGCTGACCAGCCAGTGATCGTAGCGGATTCCCCATTCCCAGGAAGGCAGATAGCCGAAGATGGCAGTATCGATATTCATAAAGAAGGGATCCAGCCAATCGCTAAAGAAAACGCGATTGAAGGCATAACCCGAAGTGAAGAAATGCTCAAAGAGCAGAATGGGATACAGCGCTCGCAGCAAACTGAGACCTTTGTACAAGCGAGGATAGCGGCCAGCGTCCATGTTCCTGTGCCACAGCGCATCAGCAAGATCAAGCCCACCACGCTGAGGTAGATGGGAATCTGCACATGGGCATCGAGCACGCGGTCTATCCCGAACGACATCAAGGCCAATATCCAGCCGCAATAGGCCAGAGTGATGATGTCAATGGCGGAGAGCAGCTTAGTTACTGATGGCTTTGTCATATATCCGGTATGTCTTATAGGGAATCGCGTCCAGCATCTCAGCAACGCGGATCATCATGGTGTTGTTTTCTAAAACCCAGGAAAACTCACCCCTAAAGTAGCCTTTGGGCAAGCCGTTTTTATAAGCGTAGTAATAGAACAGGCTGTCGATACCGCGTCCCTGAAACTCTTTGATCACACCCATGGTGATCACGCGGGCACTGCTGATCTTGCGTTTGGCCAGCATCGCTTTGATCAGAGTGATGGGGTTGACGCGACCATTCATAGCCTTCAGGACTTCGTTGTAATTGGGCATCGCCAGGGAGAACCCGGCCGGATGGCCATCCTTCTCAGCAATAAAGATCAGCTCAGGATCGGCTATGGGCAAGAGCTCTTCCACGATGTGGTCAAACTCCGCCTTGGTCATGGGCACGTTACCCCAGTTATATTCCCAGGCTTTGGTATAGATCTCAAACACGGTTTCGATGTCTTTGCGCAGTTGCTTTTTGTCCTTGGAAAGATGCCTGATCTGAACTCCCGTGCGCTTCTCGATGGCAGCAGCCACGCGATCTATCCTTTCCGGCATCTCTTCCCGATAGCTGAGATAGGCATAGAGATCCATGGTCTTTTGCATCCCCCAGGCCTCAAAGAGCTTTTGGTAATACTGCTTATCATGCCGCATCATCACCATAGGCGGAGTGTCAAAACCGTCTATCAGCAAGCCCACTTCCTGATTGACAGAGAAGTTCATCGGGCCACGCATGGAGCTAAATCCCCGTTCCTTGTTCCAGGTATAAGCGGCGTCAAAGAGCTTCCTTGCCGCTTCGGAATTGTCCTCGCACTCAAAGAAGCCGAAGAAGCCGATGTTCTCATCATGCTCGATATTGTGCTGAGTATTGGATTGGGCAGAGATGCGCCCTACTACTTCGGTCCCATCCAGAGCCAAAAACAGCTGCACTTCTGAATGCTGGTAATAGGGATTCTTCTTGGGATCAAAGAATTTCTTCTGATCCATGATCAAAGGCGGCACCCAATTGGGATCATCTTTGTACAATCTGTATGGCAACATGATAAACTGCTTCAATTGCTGCTTGGTCTGTACGCGCACTATCTTTATCATCGCATTATCCTTTAGATTTCTCCCAAACGCTTTGATACCAGTATGTTCAACACACCCATAAAGAGCGCGATGAAGAGCATCAGCGCTACAAAATAGGGTGGTAATTCATGTCTGAAACCGGGGATAACATAGTAGAAGATCTGAAACAACACCACCGGCAAAACCACGATCATATATTGCGCGAAGCGGATTTGCTTGAACCGCGTGACCACAATCCAGGCCAGAATGGCCGTGATAAAGATCGGCCAAAACGAGAAATAGGCAAAGAAACCCATGTAGGTGAAGATGCCACGCCCACCCCGAAAGTGATTTTGCAGAGGCAGACAGTGCCCCAGCAACATCCCCAGACCATAGACCATCATCAGACTGGGGCCATACAGAGCATGAAAACCGGAGATCCCGCAAAAGGCTCCAGCAGCATCAGCACAAAGTGCACCAGCTCCAGATACAAATAGGCTTTCACCACATCCAGCGCGCCCACCAGAATTCCCATGGGCTTACTGATATTGGTATAGATATTCTCTGAATCCGCCAGACCGGTGCCCACTTTGTAGATATTCAAAGAACGGAAACCTTTGGCGATCACCCGGGCTGTGGAAAAGCCACCATAGAAATAGGTGAGCAGGAAGATCAGGACAGCGATTGCCACTATCATCGGTCGTCTCCATAGTAGCGTTCACCAAAGATGGCGCTGCCCACGCGAATCATATTTGAGCCTTCAGAAATGGCGATCTGCCAATCGTGACTCATGCCCATGGACAGATATTCGAGATGCAGCCCTTCCACTTGGGCCGCGTTGATCTCATCAAACAAGACCTTGAGTTCTTTGAAATAGGGTCTGCTGATCTCAGGATTCGGGTGCAGTTTCACCAATAGTCATTAAACCCTTCACATTGAGATTGGACATAGCCGCGATCTTCCATATGGTACTCCCTGGCGTTATCGAAGGACTACTCCGCTTTTTTGCTCTTCCCCGCTCCACATTCACCTGGATCAGGATATCCTGGCGCAGATTCTTGTTACCCAAAGCCCTGTTCAGCTTTTCAGCCAGATGCACGGAATCGATGCTATGGATCAGATAGGGATTCAGGGTCAGCAATTGGTTGATCTTATTGCTCTGCAAGTGCCCGATGAAGTGAAAGCGATGTTCACCTTGAGAAAGCATCGGCACTTTGCGCATGGCTTCCTGTACCTTATTTTCACCAAAGTGCTTGATCCCGCATTGGAAGGCTTCTTCGATAGCATCCACATCATGCGTTTTGGTTACGGCCACCAGTGTCACATCGCTTCTATGACGCCCCAAACTTTGCAGCAAGGCTTCCAGCTCAGTTTCCAGTTTCCCGATACTACGTTTGATACTTTGCAAGGATACTCCTTATTTCATCAAGAGCATTTTTTTGGTTTGAGCCTGGCCATCGCTGCTCAGACGGTAGAAATACAAGCCTGAAGCCAGGGCTCTGCCGGATTCATCACGTCCATCCCAGGTGATGGAGTGGCTGCCCATCGTGAGCGGAGCATTCACCAAAGTGCGCACTTTTTGACCACGGGTATTGAAGATGCTTAGGCTTGTGGCAGCGTCTTTGCCCAAAGCAAAAGTGATGGTAGTATGCGGATTGAAGGGATTGGGATAGTTCTGCCCCAGCCTCAATGCCGTGGGAACCTGCAAGGCATCATCATTGGCCACAAAAGCTGTAGCTACAAAGGAACCCGAGCGCCCCAAACTCCCTCTGTAGGTTGTCCATGGGGTCAAATCCGAGACAAGTCTGCGCAGATTGGACATCAGGATGCCATTGGAAAAACCCGTCACCAGCTTGAAATAGCCATTTTCATCAAAATCAACCAGGGTGCCGGGAGTAGCGCCGTTATAGGTGGTGCCAAAAGGAAAGCCATCCACCATCTCGCCCGTGTGCTCATAGGCAAAGATGGAATTGATATAGCTATGCAGCACAATCTCATAGTGCTCATCGCCATCGATATCTGCCACCAGGGGAGGACAGCTGAAGTTCATTCCGGTATCCACCGGGAAGCCATATAGACTGTATCCGCCTTGAGTAACCACCCAAAGCTTGCCGGATACGCTGACAAACACGATGTCCAGAGATCCGTTACGGTCGATATCCGCGATGGTCAATCCCCCCGCGACAGGGCTGTCGATACCCAGATTGAAGACCTGATCTCCTTCCGTGTCAAAGAGATAGAGCTTGGTCTGCGACGCGATGGCGAAGTTACCATTGTTCAGGATTACCGCGGATCCGGTCAAAGCAGAATCCAGGGCATGACTGAAGCCGGGGATGATGCTGCCTTGCGCGTTTACCACGAAGAGCAGGCCTCCGCTCATCCCGCACACGATCTCCGGTGATCCGTCACCATCGATATCTCCCACGGCCAGTTCACTTTGGAAGGTTCCCGGCAATTGCAAAGGGAAGCCCGGCGCGTCGCTGCCATCGGCTTTCACCACATAGAGTTTGCCATTCAAAGCTCCGGCGATCACTTCATTCTGTCCGTCACCAGTGATGTCCGCGATCACGGGAGTGAAGAGGAAAGGACTGCCCGAGTCATAATCAAAGACGCTCTCGCCATTCAAATCTACAGCATAAAGATGGCCGGTGCGGCTGGAAAAGGCCAAAGCCTGAGTGCCGCCACTCACCAGGATACCCATGGCCGTGCTGCGATTGATGTTCTGCTGCACGGGATGACTGAAGAATTGATATTCCTCGCCATCATCACCGATATAGTGCACGCCGCCAAAGACATCGGCATACATGATGTCCAGCGAGCCATCACCATCAAAATCCGCCACGATCGGAGCCGACTTTCCGGCATTGGTGGTTTCCCCACGGGAAGCGATTGTCAAACATCGTGATCTCAAAGCTGCAATCGTAGCGCTGGATCCCCGTGCTCAGATTAGTCACGGGATGGAAGGACTCCACTGCCACCCTGATATTGAAGATGCCATAGCCCATGGAGTCCGGCAGTTGCAACTCCACAAAGATGTCTTCGGGACTGGTCTCACCCGGCAAAATACTGCTCACCATCAGGCATTGCTCCATCGGAACCACGCCATAGGGATATGCTTCGATGCGGATGGATACGTTTTGCGCTGTAGCCCAGCCTGCCGCATTGCGGACCACGGGATAAAAAGCGGATCAATTCACCGGGATTGATATTGCCGTCGTTATCGCCCTGGCTGTCATCAAAGTGATAGCTTTCCAGGCTCAGCATGGCAGATCCGGATCCGGCAGTTTGACGCCGATCGAGGGATCACCAAAGAGGATCATTTCCATATAGCACCAACGCATCACGTCGTCCGTCATCGCCGCGTTGAGATTGGCCAGACGGGAGAAGGTGAGCGCGCGTCCCAATTCGGGATGTGCTTCCTGAAAAAGACCCCGGAAAAAGTCACGGTCATAATACTGCGAAGCGCCATTGGTGCTACCCGGCATATACCAGCCATAACGGGTATTGCCGATGAAGGCAAAAACGCTCCGGAGCCATCACCAGATGTTCCCCGATGCATTCGCCGGCGTCGGAAGTGCGCTGATCAAATGCCGCGGGATAGCAGCCCTGAGAATACAGGAAGCCATATTCTGTATTCGTAAGCTGATTGATGGTGCCATTGCTTTGCCCCATCAGATAAGTCTCATTGGCATGCCCCATGTGGTTCATCACGTTCACGCCGCGATTGATGCTATGCCACACAGATTCCGAGCTATAAGTGCCATCTCTTTGATATTGAGTGCTATACTCATAGGTTCCGGGCAGATATTGATGCACTTCATCCTTGTAATCCCCACCCCAGGTGAGCGGATTGTTATTCAGATTTTTCGCCATAGAAGATCGCTTTGTTATTGCTGAAAGTGCTGTAATCCACATAGTATCTTGTCTTACGAAAGATGTTTTGAAACTCGCTATAGGTCTCAGCGGAAAAGCGCCCGATATGCAGTTCGGGAATATAATCCACGTCGTCCTGCATCTCGCCATAAATGCTGTTTCCGTTGGCATTCCAATCCCCATCCAGGTTGCTGAAATAGAGATCAGATGGCATGCGGTTGTCCCGCGTGGAGCCCACTCTGCCAAAGACGCCGCGCTCGGGAACGATCTCATCATCCCCACCCATAATCACATATTCCAGAGGTGCCACTGTGGTGTTCCAGGTGCTGTAAGCATCAATGATGAAGTTGCGCACTTTGGCGGCATTATCCTCGCCTTCATAAGCAGCATAGATATCTTCCACCAGATAGATACCGGTGTTGATCCCCCGGGCATTGCTCCAGGCAATGTACTCATCAAACCATGGCGCCACCGCTGTTCCGGTGATGATGATCATCGTGTGCGGAGTGCTGAGATCAATGTCTCGGGTATCGTTCTTGCTCTTGTGAGCACTAAAAGCGGCATAGGAACTGCTGAGCTCTGGATTTGCCACCAGGCTCCGCAATTGCTCCATAGTGCTTGCGGAAGGAGTCAGAAACCTGGCCTGACGCTCAGCTTCCTTATTGTCAAACGCTGTATTGATCTTTATCTCGAAGCCGTTTGAGGCAGTCAGCTCGGCTTTCACGGGATTGTATTTGAAGGGATACACGTTGAACAGCGCGATCGCGTAACCGCGATAATACTGCGTTCCCAGATATTCCCAATCTTTGGCAGGGTACAAGGTATCCCTTTGATATATTGCGGGATCCGCCTCTGTATCAGCTCCGGCAAAGGCCAGCGAAATCGGTTGCTGAGCCTGGGCATGTTCGATGTGGATTCCACGGTTCACCATGCGGCTATCCTGCAAAGTGATCTCTGCTGATTCATATCTCTCGCCGAAAGGCAGCAATACCCTCACCGGATAATAAGATAGCATCGGTTCTCCGGCTTTGAGTAATAGCGGATATTCCGCTGTGTTCCTCGCCCAGGCATCAAGGCTCACTTCAAAGCTTAATTCCACTGCCACGAGCAGGCTGCAAAGCAGCATAAGCAATAGTGCGATAGCGTGTTTACGCATAATGTTCTATCCTTTTAAAGTCTTAATCTCAAATAAACAAATCCAGCTTGCATCTATAATCCTGAGAGCCCTATATCGTCAAGCAGAAATTGATCCAAACAGGGATGCAATATCCGGCAGTAAACGCTATCCAGATAATTCCGCCAAAGCAAATCCCTCTACTTACTCTTAACTGGACAAAGACTGGACAAATCGCAAAGAATCTTTTAATTGAAGATAATCTCTATCTCGGTTCCGGGACTCGGGGTTTACATGAAAGCCGTCCCGCTGGGACTTATCTCTCAAGATTCTGCTGCTATTTACGTGCTAGTGTCATCTAACAAAGGATATCTACGGAGACAGAATGTCCAAACTCCAGGTAGCGGAGTCCCGTCGTTCTCGACACGAGACGTGTCGAATCCTATCGAGCCTGATAGGACACATCCCGACTTCCGCGAGTGGTCACGAGTCCTTCCGAAGAACTGTAAGCTAGTAGCTTCAATCGCTGGCGTGATGTCGCTCTCACGCAATCAATCCGGCGATTGATTCTTCTGTTGCTAACTCGCCATTGGAGGATTTAGCTATGAAGCCACCCTAACATGCAGGCTTTAGAAGACCCAGCCTATTGCAATCCTAATCCCAATCCACTTTATTAATCAGATGCCGATATCTGCTCCATTTTTTGGAAAGATGGTGGTAGCGTCCGGCCACGATGCCCGGTGAAAGACCCAACTCCTTGGCCAGAGCACACACTTCCTGATCCGAATTACACAGCATTATCCGCTGGTCATACGTGGCAGGAATCAGATAATCGGCTGCAAACTGATCAGCCTCCAACTCTTCGGGATTATCGCCTTTATTACAGCTGATATAAAGCCTTTTTTTGCTATGAAGCAATATATGAGCAGCTTCATGGAACAAGGAAAACCAGAATATGTCCTCTGCTTTGCCCTGCACTTAAGATCATCAAAGCCTTGCTTGGTGATAGCCATTTTGATACTCCGTTAAAGTGCGCGCCTTTGAATAAAGGGACATAGACCAAGGCCACACCTGCTTTTGCGAATATTTCCTGCAACTTAGTGCCAAAGTCCTGAGGAGGATCAATGATCATAGCTTTGGCCTGCTTCAAAGCTTCACTGAAAGCCTTTTTATTGTAGGGCTGGATTTTGCAACATCCTGCGTCTTTGACCCCCATCGCTACGTATGTGGCAGCCATTTGAGGAGTTGTATTATATGCAGCACTATCTCTTGCGCTGGCCATCAGCCGGCAAGCATCCTTATCGAAAGTCTCGATTGAGCTGGTCTGAAAGAAGCTTAACACTACTCTGGTCTGCAGGACAACATCTTTATGCCTGGCAACATAACCCCTCTCAACTAAAACATTGAGGGGCACTTGCTTGAGCCATTCGTCATACTCTTTTTCACGCTTCCGCGCCTCGATCAACTGAACTTGTTTCTGATATTGAGCTTCCAGATTGATCCAAAATTCGTTTGATACTCCTGTAACCAGCTCCAGCTTCTGCGCTGTTTCGTGAGTAATCTTTTGCTCTCCTTTGATGATGCGCACCAGGCTTTGCTCCGTCATTCCCATCCTGAGGGCAAACTCTGCCTGAGTCATATCCAGACTCTCAATCGTATCTTGCAAAGTTTCCCCGGGGATTACAGCATAATCCGGAGTGAACTCAAATCGCTTTCTCATCTTTCCCTCTCCATAGTGATAATCCACTATTTCAAATATCATGATGGCATCTATCCGGCTCAAGTCCAAGCTGCCATCTGCCTTATGTGGCAATTCCTCGCAATCCGGCTCAAATATCAAGCGCTGCGGATGTTCAAGATCTACAGCAAACTTTCCTTTTAAGTTCCCGGTCAATGGGTGCAATCTTGCGCAAGGTGGCACCATACTCATATCGCTTGCCGCATTTAGCTCCATCAATCTGCGCTTAATCAGCTTCGCGCATTTAGGACCAAAGCTTCGCACCATCTCTTTCTCACTCGATAAGAGCTTCTGAAGCTTCCTTGTGGTAAAACTAATCTGCATAGCCTATCCTGTCAAGAAGTTTTTATTAACATGCGGCGTTAATGATTTCTTTCACTGCCCCAGGGCGGTCTCTGAACCAACAGAACATCCCGTCTTGCTTGCATTCGGCTTCATTCTTCCATATTTGTCTGCATCTAAACCTTGTAAACTGCTATCTGTTGCGCGAAAGGCCATTTCATAGCACCCAAAGCGCTTAGCTCACACTCTCCATCTGCCGGATAATCTCCATGGTGCTCACGCTCACGGTGCAGACCCGCATCAAAAGCTCGATCACTTGCTCCTTGTAATCGGCAAAACGGTAGGTATTGAAGAGCTTGGCGATGGTGGGGTCTTTGGGCTTTTTCTCTTTGTATTGATCCAGCACCCATTCCAAAGCGCTGCGATTGCCCAGTTTATAGTCCCAGGCCAGATCCGGCACACCGCTGAGGCTGCTATCTTCGTCCAGGATGATCATGCCATGTTCTTTGTCCGCTTTCAGCTTGGGCTTGGGAATGCTGCCATCCTCACGGACTTGGGCATCAAAACGGTTAAGCGGGTAGGTGCCGCGCTTTCAAAACCGATGTGCAATGCCATCAGCTCCCTGCCCCAAGCTGCCCATTGCCGGAAATCATCATAGAAAGGAACGCGGGGCAAGCTACGTTTGAGATTCTGCTCATACTTTTGGCGATAGGCCGGATTGTGCAACACGCCATAAACATAGTGGAAGATGTCCTCTTTGCCAATGTTTTGATCCAAATAATGCTCACGGAACTGCGCCAATGCCCAGTCTGTGATGTTGTCTTTGCGGGTGCCATCCTGAGAGTAGGTGTAAAGGGGAAGGCATTGAGAGTCACCTATGAAATGGAGGTCGCACAGCTTGTTCGAGCCAAGAACTGAGAAGTCCCTTGACCCATGCAGTTAACAGCTATGAGATTGTTAGCATCAGATCCTGTTGGAAAAAACAAAGGCATTTGATATCTCATCTCGTTTAGCTCCTGGCTGTAATATAGTACTTTAACCACATATGGCCTGTAATTGCATGGCTGAATCTGCTCGGGTTTAAGCTGATACTGAATACCCTTCATTAAGTCCTTTTTTGACTGCTCTTGTCCATTTGATTTCGTTCTTATCGATATCAGCTCTGTTTGCAGCATTATTGTATGTGTCAATTAGAGTTGCAACCTTATTCACGAGAATCGAAGTTTCATAGTCATAAACCCATTCATCTCTATTAGTTACAAGACCTAATGAATACATGGAGAAAACAGCGTTTTGATTTGATCCAAGTTTCACACTCTTATCAGCAACCGGCATCAACTCCTCCCAATCATTATCAGTGAGGTTGATCCAGTTGTTGTTCTTGTCCGGTTCGATGTGGGTGAAGGGGGTGTCTTTGAGCGCGTTCGAGCAGAGCCACTGCAGTTTATCGTCTTTACGCCATTCATCCTGCATCGTGAAATATGAGATCCGGCACTGCCTGTTTACGCGTGGGTGCAAGCGCACCAGGAACATGATTGCGACTCCGGTTTGGATGCCAAAGACGTTGTTAGCGGTTCCAGATATTTTGGGGTTTTGCCGCACATCGCTTCTGGTATCGATGATGTAGGCAAAGTCAAACTCATCGGACACAATCTTGCGGAAGCCATCAAAGGTGCGGCTATCGATAAAGGAGCGGTTTGTGATATAGGCGATTACGCCATTCTGATCCAGCCTGTCCATCGCCCAGCGATAGAACCTCGCATACATATCATAGACCTTGGTTTTTTGGGCGGTGCTGTGTTTGATATAGGTGTCTTTGATGCGTTTATCGATTTTGGGGTAGGCGCGGTTTTTGTTGTTCTCGTTTTCATTCATCTGGTTGGCATTATAGGGTGGATTGCCGATGATCACGGAGATTTTGCGTTCGTTTTTGGCGTTTGATGCGTTCGGCATTTTCGTCGGTGACGCTGAAGATGTCCATTTCGGCATCTTTTTGCATATTCACATAGTTATCCAGGGTATCCACAAAGCAGAGGTTTTCAAATTCCGCATAGCACTGCATCTTCTGTTTGTAGGTAAATTCGATGTTGAGGTTGGCGATGTAGTAGGGCAGGATTTCCACTTCATTGGCATGGAGTTCGTGGCGATATTTATATTCCAGCTTGTCAGACGCGATGTGATCGATGATATCGCAGATGAAGGTTCCGGTGCCGGTGGCGGGATCCAGGATTTCCACGCCACGGTCTTCCAGCATCTTGCCGAAGTGTTTGTGCAGCAGGTAGTCTGTGCTGTGGATCATGAAGCGCACGATCTCATTGGGGGTATAGACCACGCCCAGGCGGTCTGCCTTTTTGGGGTTATAGCTTTTGTAAAATGTTTCATAGACCACCTTGAGGAACTTCTGTTTCTCGTGATGGTCGGCGATCTGCGCGGCGCGGGCATTGATCGTGTCATAATAGTGCTTGATGCCGGCCAGGCTCTGATAGCGCAGTTCTTTGCTAAAGAAGGTATTCACCAGCTTTTCCAGTTCGCGGGCGATGTTATTTTCCTGATGGAAGTAGGGCTCATCAAAGATGGTATTGAAGATATCCGCGGTGAGGATGTGCTGGATCACCATTTCGCGGATGTCTTCTTTGGTGATGGCGGGATTCACCACTTCGCGCAAGAGTTCCAGAAAGAAATCACGGTTGTAGCAATAGTCCGGGTTGCTCTCCGCTTTTTGGATGATGAGCTCACGCAGGGCTTCGGTG
>JAJOKA010000125.1 GCA_021206555.1 Candidatus Cloacimonadota bacterium
TTCATATCTGGAATCCGCGTATGACGCTTCCTGAGAACGATATTATCTCCAGACGCCTGGCTATTGCCTATTCAACGCAGCGGACGCATGGATGAAGCCATTGCCCGCTATGAAGGCCTGATTCGCAACAATCCGAATAACGCCCAAGCCTATCTGAATGTAGTAAGCTTGTACCGTCAGCAGGCTTCAGAAGCCAGTGATCCGGCCATTGTTGAGCAACTGAACACTAAGGCTATCAATGCCATGAACGAGCTTAAACGCGTGGATCCCGAAAATCCGATGGCTTATCTGAATCTGGCCAGTATCTACCTCGCTCAGGGTAAGAATGCCGATGCCGAAACCAATGCCAATCTCACTCTCCAAAAAGACCCCACGCTCTATCAGCCTTACATCATTCTGGCTACTGTAAACCAGAGCAAGGGCACCAATGATTACAACGTTTTGTCGATCTGGAAAAACGCGCTGCTGCTGCTGTGGGTCGTGATGCCACCAGACTTTCCGGTGAACGTGATGCTGCCAAGTCTGCTGCCAATGCCAGCTTCCGCAGAGCAGTGGAACAGCTGAATGCTGCCAAACTGCGCGCGACTGAACCCGAAGCACTGAATGATATCAACAATAGGATCAACAGACTTACCACTCTGGTCAATCAGACCGCAGGGTATTAATCTACGATTGATCCTGATAAGAATATGGGGTGGACAGCGTTCCACCCCATTTTCGTAATGTCCAAAGTCCAGTTCCGCCAGGATTGCAGACGTCTCGTCTGCACAAGCAGCGAAGCTGCTTACTTATACGGAACTATGTTCCGTTTCGACACGGGGACGTGTCGAATCCTATGGCTTGCACGTCCTGCAGGATACAAAAAACACCCGAGTAAAAAACCCGGGTGTATATGCTATTGGATTATCAGGATTTACTTTATGCGAATTAGCTTGCCGGTAACCGCTTTACCCGCGGATTCCATGCGATACAGATATACTCCGCTTTCCAGATTGCTGGCATCGAAGCTTTGCATGGCGGAACCTGCGGCATCAGCTTTGAGTTCCCAGCCCTGAATCATTTGGCCTTTGAGGTTATAGATGCTGAGCTTGATGTCGCTATTGGCGGCACTCTTCATTTGGATATTGGTGATGCCCTTGAAGGGGTTGGGGCTTGCTACGGCATTAAACGCCGGGTTAATCACCAGGTCTTCATTCGAAGTCTCACCCACAACCACGGTTACGATGGGGGAGGGATCGGAAAGTGCCATGGGATTATTGAACAATGAGCAAATCCAATACTCATGAGTTCCGTCCGGTACGTAAGTATCGGCAAACGTGAGGGTATTGGGATTGGTGATAGTGGAGATATTGAGTCCATTACGGAAAAGGCGATATCCCACGAAACCTCTGGTCCAGTCAAAATGAGGTGGACGTTGCCAGGACAGGAGTACTGTGCTGGGAGGACTGAGCACGGCAGTGAAGTTTGCTGGAGCAGGAAGCACTTCGATGGGAATCGTGGGTTCACTCATCACCGGAGCGCCGGCCATTCCGTGTTGATCGACAGGTGTGATCTCAAACGCGATCGGCAATCCCAGATCAGCTTCGGCAACTATATAGCTATCCTCAACCGCTCCGGGGATTACTTGCGGAGTTCCGCCCACGATGCGATACCACTTTTTGATGCTGGCGCCTTCGGTATTGCCATCTGCGTCTGAGAAACTGTAGTTACCCAAAAGCGTCTGCATGATCACCGGAGGGCCGACCACTTCCACATTTGTCGCTGTGGGTGCCGCATTGTTGAATCCCATGCCGGATAATGGTATCGTGATGGTCGGATGATTCATGAAGTTTCCGGTCACGGTCATGGTGCCGCTATAGTTCTGAGCCGCGGTGGGCGCGAAAGTTACGTCCACGATTGCAGACTGCATTGCCGGGATATTTAGAGTGGTATTGCTCACGCCAAAAGCTGAGTTATCGATGGCGATATTGGCATTCACGACATTCTCACTGAAGTTGTAGAATATCACAGGTTGGGTCGAGATGCCATTTACATACATATCCGGGAAATTGATGGCGTCCATGGAAGCGGGGAAGGCTCCGGTCAGAGCAGGAAGGGAATACTTCTTGCCCTGCAGAATCTCTTTGGAACTTGTGTTTTGCAGCCAGAGCACCAGCTCGAGATCGTTGAGATCATAGTTCCAAGCGGGGTTTAGCGAAAAGGTAAGCGCCATGGTAGTGCTTTCACCGGTGCCAAGATTGATGGGGGTACCATTTTGATTAGGCGCCATATAGCGGTTCACATTGTCCACATGGGTCTGATTGAACCAATTCTGGGGAATATTAGATTGGGTGATGGAAGTGTGTAACACCACATTAGTATTGGTGTCAGCTTCCGGTTTGGCGACTGTCACGAGTATGCTGATCTCATTACCATTCATGTTTCCGCTGGCAGATAAAGTGTATTTGGAGGGTATCGCCAGGCGGGCATTGACTTTAGGAAGGTAATTTCCATACATGGATGAGGTTCCGCTGCCACCTGCGGTAACATTCAAACCATCAAAATATGCAGAAGGATAGCCGGTAACGCCATAATAGCTGTTACGAGCGTTGGAATAGGTGTTGGCATAGGAATCGCCATTATGGTTTTTGACGATTGCTACCGCATGACCATTGGCGATCAGATCATGCGCGCCCATTGCTGCGCCCGGACAATATCCACACCAAGTACCGGTGGCGATTTCTACTACTACTAATTCACGGGGAACAGCGCTTAGAATTGTGAGTGCTGCGAAGAGCAGCAAAATCAGTGCTTTTTGTTTCATAAATCCATCCTCATTTTGTTGGGTTTAATTACCTATAGGATAAGCAAGTTCTGAGCCGAAAGCAAGGATAAAGTGACGCTTTTGCTATTCATCGTGAACTATTTTCCTCTATCAAGCATTTAGAGCTGGGCGGAGCTGAAGAGCAAGCTCTATCTTTCCAATCGATCTCAGAAGCAAAAAGCATGGGAACAGTCTGTTTTACCTCGGCTTTTGTCCTGCTTCACCTCATGTTCTCCTCATCCCACGAGAGGATCATGGGGTAAACATTGGGTAAAGCAGAGAGGAGCAAGCAGGGTTACGTCCTGAACGTCACCTGAAAACCACCTGAGGAGTTCCCGAGCCACGCTCAGGAACTCCTCAAGAGATTGATGGGTGGAGCTCAGGGGAACGAAGGGGACAGCTAAACTCTGGCTCTGGGATAGCCTTTTTGAGGGATTCGATGCGGACGCCCATCTCTTCGATTTGGGTGATGAACTTCTTCAGCGCGTCCAGTTTTTCACGATTATGGCAGTGGGTGATGATCACGATTGGTTCGTTGCGCCCTTTATATTTCCCCAAGGATTCGATCTTGCTGATCAGGGTGGCATCCGATACATCCGGAACGTCCAGGAAGATATCCCGGCGAGTACTAAAGACTCCCAGTTCCTCTGCTGCTGTGAACACCGCGCTATTGGCTGTGGTGGCGCTATCGATGAAGTACATGCCATTGTTTTTTAGCACAGAGATCACGCTGTTCATGGTGGCTATATCCGCTGTGGCCTTGCTGCCATGTGGTTGTGGCAGCGATAGCCATCGGCATTTGGGCAATGAAGTCTTCGATGATCTCAGCGATCTCGGGAGTGGGGCATCCCGGCTTGATGTATTTGCTCCCGGGCTCACAGAGCTGCCTTCGGCTTGGCATGGGGATGTGGATGATCACTTCGTGGATC
>JAJOKA010000117.1 GCA_021206555.1 Candidatus Cloacimonadota bacterium
GAGATTTTTGGGAAAGAGGCTTTTGAAGAGTATTACATTAACTTTGAATACATATTTAACAGCTACTCATTAGGTTTAGAAGAAATCTTTATAGATAGAGAAAATGATAAAGTTCAAAGAGTACATAAACATAGCTTGAAGTTTGTTGATTTAGCAATTGATAACTTAAGAGATTGTTATATTTCACACCTTACTGGAGTACACGATGAGTAAATGGTATAAATTTATGAGCAGCTTGGTTACTATAATCCATATTCACATATTGACACCTACCAGATTGTTGCCCCTGCTCTTTCTGGCCCGGTGCTGCAATCATACCTTATGTATGACACTTTTACGTTTAAGCGCGAGAAAGTGGACATGGCAATTCCGGTATACAACACTACCGACGATGACACGTGGCGCCTTTCTCAGATAAAATACATAGTGACGAAGATGTATCGATACAGCACAACAACCGAAGAGTGGCTTGATATAACATCATACGCACCATCCGGTGGGGCAGCAACGGTATTCTACCCGGGAGCTCGGCCATTGCTGACGCCGGGAGAAACAGTGTACATAGTGGATACGCTTGGCGCTAATACCGGTGGGGTGAATAGTTTTTTGTTTCCCGGATACTCAGCCTTATCGGCAGTGGTAGCGCTCGTAGATATAGAGATAACGTCAATAAATAGCGCGGCGCAATCATACTCATCAACGGTGTACGGCAGGACGATTAAGTATGGGATGGAGGACGTAATTGAAGATGTAAATATGAGCGCCAAGTCATCCGTTGAGAATACGTGGGTAAGAACAGAGATAGAGTTTTTCGTACAACACCCGCTTTTGGCCGGAGTTACTGAGACGGCCAGAAGGAACCATATAGGGGTTGGCAAGATATGGCTTGAAAATGAGGCCAACACTATTGTGGCCATGGACGGCCATAGCGAAAATTCTATATACTATCCCAGCCTATCAAATGGAGATATAACAATAACATCCCGTGAGGCACCGGGGGACATAAACAGCCAGGGGTTGGACGTCACAATAAATGCTCCGTCTACAGGGATGCCTCCATCCATAAACGCACAGGGGACTTGACGGCATGGCTTGCTGAAAGCTACTCCTTAGCCAGGAGAACTGGTTTTTATCCATATCAATACTATAAAGAGCTGGTTATCGAAGACTATGAAATGACTCTTGGCACTGGCATTATATTGCTTTTAAGCCCGAGATCGGTTCATTTCGATAGCAGTATAGAACAAACAATAGGGATGGATTTATAGTATGCCAAAATATGGTGGCTCATACAAGCCGGCTAAGATATTCCATAATGAGCAATGGAAATACATAGCTGAGCACATCTATCACAACGGGCAGTGGATCAAGATTAGCTATTGGCTGGAGAGCATAACAATGATATCTCCCCCGGCTGGTTCGAGGTATTCTTCTACTGTTACCGCCACAATCCGAATCCAAAGCTCACTTATTGCTTGACAAACCCGGCACAATGACATAGAAAGAAATTATGAGAAACAAACAATGGATCATAAAGATGCAAAAGATAGCTGATAGAAAATGCTTCGGCCAGGATGAGGTGCGCTCATGCGAATGACAATGACCATGCGGATCGGAGAGAAGGCAACCCTGGGCACGGGATACGCTGCAATAGCTCGAGCACTAATCGTGGCCTTTTGCGAGGGTGATGATATTCAGATCATTATAGAGCGCGCGATTAGAGCCAATGTCCTTAATAAAGTAATGGATATCGCCTACCCCTATATAGTGGCATGCACGATGTATGGCGAGCTTAGCCTTGCCGCTGATGGCAGCACCACGGATTGTGCCTTCCCTCTCACTGATAATCAATTCTATAATACTCTGCTTCGGCTTAACGATAAGTACCAGGCAGAAGAAGGCGGGGCATAATGAAGTATTTGGATTTTATCGATCACCAAGGCACTAATACCGCAGATGATTATAACTCCGCGAGCGCGACCAATACATCAACATCTACCATAGTAGAAAAGACTGCCTATCAGATAGAGGCACTGCAAACCCTTTGGGGCGTATTCTCCGTCTTTGGCGGCATCATGCTCCGGCTAGGAAATGCCCTTATGGTCCTCTTTGATGATGGAGACATGGTTGATATAGAGATAGAGCCGGAAGTAAGCATGAGCTCTCTTTCCGGTGGCCTTATTGATAGTTATGAGCACATGATAGTGGGCGACATGCTAAATCAGTGGGGTGATCCCTCGGTAGAGGAAATTGAGTTAGGTATAGATGTCAATATTGGAGACGCTGCATACTTTATTGGGCGATTTAATGACGAAGTGGCGGGCATCTTATGAAAGACATAATCATAAAGAATTTTATCGACACAGTGAGTGATTACCTGGAAGCTTTAGCGAATAGGGACGGCGATCATGAAGAGAAGGCAGCCTACTGCGCGGATCAGATATACCGGCAGAGCAAAGGCATGAAAGATGTGGAGTTAATAGATTCATTCGGCTACTCGGCACGAAGATGTGGCGGAGTACTTGCTCAGTATATTGATGATGCCACGGAAGAAGTCGCAATAAATATGGAGATGTCAGAGGAAGCCTTGGCTATTATGCTGGAGAATGCCTATCCCCAAATAGTAGCTTATGAAACCGATAAGGCGTATAAGGACTCTAGTGAGACCTTTGATATTGATTACTGGATAGATGATGCCGTGGGTGAGATTGCTGCTAAGAAGGTAAGTGATAGCGAGGAGACCCCAGATGCCTAAAGATATAAATATAACTAACTATACTGGAGACATAAACGCTATTCTCTCCGCCACACCCGATAAGAATGGGAGTGCCGTTGAGAAGATTGCCTGGTATGCTGTGGGGTTGCATGTTGGTAGTGGATATGAAAATGATCTATATATAAATGGGGTTGCCGTTGGCAGTGCTTGCGTTCCTTACATGGCTCTAGAGTACGCAATTCCAGAGCCGAACACTAATATTCAGCTTCCCATTCAGGCAAACTCCGGGTGGTTTTCCGCTGGGCAAGAAGTTGTCATCAGTTGGGGTGATGGCTCTGCTAACGATACTGTCTCTGCTACTGGTGGCTCTACCTACATCGGGCATACATACGCCTCTGCTGGAACATTTACAATCAAGATATCTGGCAGCCTGACTATGTATGGGCGTAGCAGCACAGTCGATATTGCGGGGCAAACATTGCTAACTCGTGTAGATAGCTTTGGCAAGCTTGGGATAACATCGTTTTACTATGCGTTTTTCCGCTGTACCAGGCTGATATCCGTGCCTAAAACATTGCCAAGCAGTGTCACAAACATACAAAGCATGTTCCAGAGCTGCTCTGGCGCTGCATTCAATCCTGATGTCTCTAAGTGGGATGTAAGCAATGTGGGAAACATGGCTTATATGTTCCGCTACTGCTCTGGCGCTGCATTTAACCCTGATATGAAAAGCTGGACTCTAAAGACAGGCGTATCAACAACGAGTATGTTTCTGGCGTCCAAAACACAGCCTACAACATGGCTGGATGATCTTTTGATTGCGTGGGCTGCCAATCCTGCGCAGGGTGACAGCATCACGATTAATTTCTCGCCTAATAAATTTACGGCAGATGTTAATGGCAATCCTTCGTCAGAGGTGGCTGCTGCTCTGGCAGCACTCGAAGCAAAAGGCTGGACAATAGCAACAGCAAATCCGTATCCGGCGACATAGAGAGGTAATAATGAGACATGGAATAGACACACCAACTTGGTGGATAGCACATGAAGATGATAGAGTTGCGCACGGATATGCAGAAATTGGTAGCGTGTTCACGTCTCTGTCAGCATGGGAAACATTTGACAATGAAACCGAATGGAAAGCCAGGCTATTAGAGCTTGGAATAGAGATAGAAGAGGTTAATGATGAGACTGACTAACACTCACAAGCACTTTGGCGTCATGCTTTTGCTTGGCATCGGGGCTTGGCTTTTCGCATACATAGGCAAGGCGCAAGGACTCGGCTGGTTTCCAAGTGTCGCTGCATTTATGATTACGATATGGGTAGAATACCGGCAATGGTCACGTAGTGGAAAGCCGTTCATGGCATTACTGAAAGAGCGTGGATTGGATAGCATGGTTGACATATTGGCTGGCAATGCTGGCTTTTGGCTTGGCTACAATGTGCTGCTGAAATTGACTGCTGGCGGATGGGTAGCATAATGGCACGGCTCTCGAAGAACTTTACATCAGAAGAGTTTGCATGTAAGTGCGGATGCGGATACGATACGCCAAATCCAGAGCTTATCAGAATGCTTCAAGCTGCGCGAGACCTATATGGCAAGCCGATGCAAATAACAAGCGGATGCCGATGCATTAAACACAATCGCAATGTGGGCGGGGCTGCGAACTCTGCGCACATCCAAGGCATGGCAGTAGATATAGCGACGCCGACGGGTGAAGCACGATACGAGATCATCAATGCTCTAATGAAAAGCGGTTTTAGGCGCATCGGCATTAACTTCAAAAAGAAATTTGTTCACGCAGACATAGACGAATCAAAACCACACCCAACGATATTTAGCTACTGAGAAAAGGAATAACAATGGCAAAGGTGGATTACGATAAGTATCTGAGGCGGCTGCAAGCGAAGCGAGCCGACAGTCCATATTACAAGGCATTCCGCATGCAACAGGCATCGACAGCACTTACTCAGCAGTCTATGGATCAGCAGATGCGGGCGCGGCTACAGAGTACAGGATCCAGCGCTGGAGCTATCGAGCAGGCGCATCAGAGCCTCCAGCAATCGGCTTTGGGGTCGATACATTCTGCCTTTGGCGAGATGAGCGTGAGAGAGGATCAACGCAGAAGCGAGATAGATTCCCGGATTGACAGCCTAACCATGGCGAAAGAGCAGCAGGAGGCCGCAGAGCGTGAGCGCAGACAGGCAGGGAAGAACGCTCTACTCAAAACCGGGCTCCAGGTGGGTGGCGCAGCTCTTGGCGCGGCAGTGGGGAGCATAGTACCCGGAGCAGGGACAATGCTTGGAGCGAAGATTGGAGCCGGGCTTGGCGGAATGGCCGGAAGCTTTGTGGGGGGTGATCAGAAGTTTGCCACCAACTACGTGAACCCGGAAGAGCTGATGATGGGGATACAGGACACAGCGGGGAGCATCGCCGGAGCGGTGACCCTGAAGTCTCAGAAAAAGAGCATGGGCGATCTATCTAATCTGATGGTAGCGAAGCGGGGAAGCATGAGTTCCCAGGATATTGCCTGGATCATCGGGCAGATCAACACAGGCGACATCGAGAGCGCCATCAAATACCTGGAGGGGATCAATGGCTGAGACGATTAGTCAATTCCTGAAATCAATAGAAGATGAGCGCAAAAAGGGACTTGCTCAGAAAGCCCAGGCCTTAATGCCATACCTGAATCAGCTTTATACCCAAACACGGGAAGAAGAAGAGAGAACCAAGCAGAGGGACATAGCCATCAACGACATCTCAACGATGGCAAGCGGTGCAGGCTATGATCCTGCCGACATAGATGCCTGGAAACAGAGCGCTTCTGCTTTGCGTGACCCGAATGCTGTCCGCAATAGCTGGAGTGATCACGAGAACCGCATTGCAGCCACCGGGCTGCTTAAGAAGTATGGCGGAGAGATTCCCGAAGGCGCTACCACCAACGAGCTGATGAGGCTGGCCAAAGAGCGCATGGAAGCGCGCAAGCGCGGCGAAGAGATCGACAACACTATCCAGCAGACTACCGGTGAGGGTGACCCCAACGATCCGGATGTACAACTGTATAATGCCAAACGTGGAGCAGCGAACCGTGATGAGCTTGAAGGCATTGAGAAGAAGGCCAAGATGCTGGGCACAGCAGGCTACAAGGTCTATCAGGGATTGATCCAGAAAGGTGCTGATCCCTATGAGGCATATGGTGAGACGGTGCGACGGCTAGATGCTCAGAGTGCGGCTGCGAAGGCAGATGCGAAGGGAGAAAAAGTCGACATCGGGAATCTTAAAGGGAAAGCCAAGTCACGGGTCAACGAAGAGAAAGACCGGGATGGGAAAGTGCTTGGCAGCTTTGTTTACTGGATCAATGATAAAGGGCAGAAAGCAAAGAGCGCAGTATATACTGATGGCAATGGCAATGTGTATTGGGAAGACACAGATGAGCAGGTGAATCTTGATGATGTACTACCTATTTCCAGGGTAGGAGATACGAGCGAGTATGGGCATGTCAAGAAGAATCCGTACCGAAGCAAAAATACCGGCGACAAGAAAAAGGCGAGCGGCAACATCAACACAGCAGAAGACTACATAAAGAGCCTAGGACTTTAATATGACACTCAATGATATATTGAAAGACCCCAACTATCAGGGGCTACCGGAATCCGAGCGTAGAAAAGTTTGGCACACACTATTTGACCGTCAATATGGCAGCGACCCCAACTTCCTGGGACTTCCTGCTTCCGAGCAGCAAAGAGCACGGGACATGTATGCCGACCGCGTGATGGGATCGGAGCGACCCCAGGTACAGACGGCGGAGCAAACAGGGTACACCCCCGAAAAAGATATCATGCTACAAGGTCAGGAGAAAGCCGCCCAAGCTGATCAGCAGCGCCTACGGGACAACATGAGCAATATCACGCCTTCAAACTATGGCGTGAGCTTCCCATTTGACAAAGCTAAGCACGCGCTTGATCCCAACCGAGACCAAGCACAGATCAGGACATCCCGTCCCACCCGAACAAAAGATGAAGACCTGAAACAAATACTCTCCGGTGGAGAATTGCGTCCAGACTTTATGCTTACCCCGGAGATGGCGCACGACAAGGCAGAGCTGAGATCAATCAAATCGATAGAGCAGAAAGAAATGGCCGCCCAGTATGCAAGGGATAAGCGTGGGGACGATATTGAGATAGCTAAGTGGGAAATGGAGACAGAATACAAGAACAACTACACGGAACTGGCCACATTGTCTGTGAACAGGCATTCTTGGGATAATGAGTCTCGAGAACGATATGCCAGCCTGCTACAAAAGCAGGCAGAAATAGAGGCAGATTTCCCGAGAATAGCCATGGGTATGAATGAAATTCAGTACAAGGCGTTCAATCTTGGGAAGCGGTTCGCTAAAGAACATCCCGTTTTAGCATACCCCGACGCATTTCTGTTTGGTGCAGCAAGCCTCGCTACTGGGCTGCTCAATATGGTTGACCCGGGGAATCCTTTTTTTGATTACATAACCTATTATGAGCAAGGGGTATCATCTGAGATACCGACTACTCTTGGACACCTGGTACGTGGAACGATAGCCTCAGTCCCGATGAATATAGCAAATATGGTTGCCCCTGCGTGGTTAGCTAAAACACTTACCTTTGCTGACATCACATCCAGAGACATCAAGCAGTACTATGATGCAGGGACGCTTGACGCAAATGCGTATTTCGCCAGTGTGGTAAGCGGAGCAGTTCAGACGGAAATAGAGTATTGGTCAGCCCAAGGGCAGCTCTCCGAATACCGGAAAATATTCAAAAAAAGCGGGGAGGCAGCAGTGGGGAGAAAGGTTCTAAGTGATGCCCGCAATGCTGTGATGCCGACAATGGCCGTGGCCGCGCGAAATTTCGGGAAGGGCGTAGTATTTGAAGGCGTTGAGGAAGTCGCACAAAACGTTTCCGATCGGGTGGTCAAGCACATCATGCTTGACGAACCGATGCCCACCAGCAAGCAAGAGCTGATGGAATGGGGTAAAGAGCTTGCGCTTGACTTCGCGGGGGGTTTACTTGGTGGATTCCTGATGGGTGGAGGAGCTATTGGTGTTCAGATTCATCAGCACAACGAAGTGGCGAAGTATATCCAGCATAATGCCAATACCTATGAAAGTATTCAGATGCTACAGCAGAGCATCGACCTTATCAACAATGCCCAGTCCTTTAATGACATAGATACAGCGTCCGATCTGTTGCGTGAGGCAAAGGCTAAGGCAGTCAAAGAAGGGGTGGAGCATCCCCGGCTATTGCAGGGCTTTAACCTTGCCAGCAGTGCGATCATGGCCAGCAGAGCGAACCAGGTGCAGGCGATCAAGGCTACCAACCAGGAGCTTGGCAAAGAGATCAGTGAGCTCAAACAGAAGGCAGAGGCTATCCGCCGAGAAGGCTTTGAGCCCGGCTTTGAGACTGAGCAGGGGGCAAAGCTTTATGATCTGGAATATCAGATCAAGACCAAGGAGATGGAGTATAAGAAAGGGCTACAGAAGATTCACAGCAACAAAGAGCTGGAGATGATGAGCGAAGCTCTTGACCGGATGGATATTGAGATGGCTCAGCTACACGCAGCCAGCGCAAGCATGCCCTACGACGCTGAGTATGATCCTACCACAGACCAGGGGAAAGAGATCAAGGCTCCGGTGATGATGGAATCCCCGGAAGCGGGAGGCGATGCCGGAGAAGAAGGCCGCGCCTATCGAGAGCAAGCAAGAAGAGATCGCACAATCGGAAGAGGCTACAATTGATTCCAACACCGTTCCAAACCAATCGGAAGGCGCGATACCAGAAGAGCCTTCAAAAACTGAGAACGACAAAATCACATCGATCAAGCGTGATTCTGAAACAAAGCAAAGCAAGTCTCTCACAATTGGCAAAATCAACGAAGACGTGGACAGGCAGATCCAAAGGAATCTAAGCGCATCCCGGAAGAGCGCTTGGGGGAGACAAGACGGTTGTTAAGGGACGAGGGAAGGGGAGTAAACACAAGATCAGGTATGCGCTTATATCCCTGAGAGATATTCTTGTAAGCCACGACGCCGACTTTAATGAAAACAAGGACTATCCCCAGGAGCTCCAGCCCAGAGACAGAAGCAAGGGTGCGTCCAGAGCCAAGAACAATCAGGTGACAGCAGAGCTTGATCCGTACCGCCTTATGGACAATTATCTTGCATCCGAAGGGCGACCCATTGTAGTAGTTGATAAAGACGGCAGGATCATTGCCTTGACCGGCAATGGCAGACTGATAGCCCTGAAGCGAAGAGCAGCCGGAGAGTATGATGGAATCCAGGAGTATGAGCAAACACTGAGGGAACACCTTGAAGAGTTTGGCCTTAACGATCAGGACACTGCTGGTAAAGTATTGGTGGGGGTATATTATGGGGATGCTGATCTGATTCAGCTTGCTAATGCAATGAATGAATCAGAAGGGGATGCCATGTCCCCGGTGGAACAAGCTGCCGCTGATGCCAAGCAACTCGCGAATCTAAAGAAACAGGGTGACGACATCATGGAAGCCCTTGACGTAAATACTGAAGATGTAATGAGCGCAGCCAATGCCGGATTCTTAAGGCTATTTGCAGAAAGACTTGGGCTTGACATCACCAAGTATCAGACCGCTGTAGGTGATTGGAACAAGGACTTTAGGGCAAGGGTGGAAAATGCCTTGTTCATGTATATTTTCAACAATAACGAAAGCGCAAAACGAGCCCTATCTGCATGGAGGGAGGACGACACTTCCAACATGAAGTCCGTGCTAACAGGGGTAATGAATGCCATTAAGCTAATAGCTAAATACCGGAATGCGGTCGAGAAATACAAAACAGTTGACTTGGATATCACTGTAGATTTATTGGAAGCAATAGATGTGATCACCCGTCTGCGCAAGGAAGGGAAGACTCTGGAGCAGGAAGCCAACGAGATGGATATATTCTCAGACGGAAACGAGGCTATCCCATCAGACAAGCTTTCTCTGTATCAGGCAATAGCCATGATTAAGACCATTAAGAGCGGGACGGAGTTTATCAAGGGTTACTATTCTGAGGCGATGGATCTTGCCGACCCCAACCAAATGAGCTTATTGTATAACCCGGACACCAGCAAGGAAGATTTTTTAAACCAATACACCGAAGGATTCAAGAAAAGAAATGAAAAAAAGAAGAAAGATGAACGAAAGCCAGCGCAAGGAAGCGCTTCAAAAACATCTTCAGAGACACCTGGCGAGAATCGAGAGGGAAGTAGAGGAAGAGATCGCTCAGAAGAAGATGTGGTATCGGGACGGAGACTCCGAACCGGAGCCAATGAAAGTAGATTAAACAGCATCCCTGACTCCGTGGCGGAGGATGCCCTGCTTGGGCTATTCAAGAGCCATATAGCTAAGACCGAGAGGGACGGGCGCAAGCTTTCCATCACATTCAAGGACGGGCGCAAGCTCACGACTTGACCGGCTGAACAAGGGATTCAAGATAGAAATGCCGGGGGGGGCGCAAGCTCGACATGTATGGGCGCACCTACAGCAAGACTATTGACGGTACATTCAATGTATTTATGGACTTGGTGGATGGGCTGAACGGCGGGAATCGCACACTCTATCACGAAGCGTTTCACGTAGCCTGGAAGTTATTTATGACCACCGAGCAGATCGACATGATCTCCCGCTACTATGCCAAGAAGTTGGGTCCGGAAGCGAGCATCGTGGACATCGAGGAAGCAGCAGCGACCGCAGCGCAGAATTGGCTTGGCAACAGGGCAGAAGTCCCTCCGGGATTTCGGAACATCTTCAGAAGGTTCTGGGATCGGGTGCGGCATGCGCTGGTGACCTTGGGGCTGGCCAACGAGAATCAGAAGATCGAGGACATCTTCTGGGGGCTGGGACAGGACAGGCTGCAAGGCAAGGGGACAGAGGATAAGGCATTTGCTACCGACGTCAAGGGGCTGAACGATGTAGAAGTAATGTACCGGGCAGAAGCCGGTGACGATAAGCACGCTTTCAAGGTAATGGACGGGTACAAGCCTACCAAGACGGTCAAGGGATATAAGGCGTTCGTAAAGGATAAGGACGGCAATCTGAAGCCGCTATTTGTCTCTAACGATATTATCATCCCAATCGGCAAATGGCTGGAGGCAAAGGACACTTGGCACTTTCAAGCCGCGAACGGGAAATACTATGTGCCAACCGGTGGTGAGGATGCCGAAGCCAAAAAGTCAACAAAGAAAAAGGATGAGAAAGTAACGGGCGTAAGCATCGCCATCCCGAACCAAGCGGTGAGAGATGAGCTTATCAAGCGCGGATTCCTCCCTGAAGGCTCAAAGGCAACGAAGGTGAAAGCTGTAGCATACAGACCGGGGTGGCATGGCAGCTTGTACCCGCTTGCGAAACAGCTTGGGAATCAGACGTCCAGCATATCCAGAAACACAGGCATCTCATTTGATGGCTACGATTATAGCAACGTCTATCAAGAAGATATCGTGTTTGCCGAGGTAGAGTTTGATATGTCAAACGACTACAACAACCAGATAGATCAGACTACAGGGCTCCAACGGATGCCGGAAAAAGGTGGGTATAAGTTTACCACCAACAAGAAGAACGAGGACGCCAGGAATCCCTGGTTTATATCCGGGGCGATCAAGGTGGGGAAGGTCTTGGAGAGATCCGAGGTAAACGCCATGGTCAAGGAAGCGGGGCTCCCGGTCAAGAAATGGCGGGATGAGATCAACACGAGCAAGGGCGAAGGTGTGACTAAGGACGGAGTGCGCTACCGGCTGGAAGAGGCTTATCACGGCACCGGAGCGCTGTTCAATCGTTTTGATGTGGAGTATATCGGCACCGGAGAAGGGGTACAAGCCTTTGGGTGGGGGATATATGTGACGGAGAATGAGGCAGTGGCGAGGGATTATGCGAGACGGATAGGTGGGGCTAAGCCATATGGGAAAGTAACTATCGGGAACTGGCCGGTAGTTATAGAGGCCAAAACATTCGATTACGATGTTACCAGGCTGGCATCACTCGTGGTGCATGATTATTTTAAATCGCATGAAGTCAGTCCTGAAAACAAGGATGCTGCCATTGGCGGGATTAAAACGATACATCGCTTCTTTAGCCAACGCATTGATCAGAGAGAAAAGCACAAACGACAAAATCATTGCCCAGGGGTTATTTAATCACGAAATTGGCATAATCGATACGTCCATTGAATACGTGGAAAACAAGTCCTTCTATAAAGCAATGAAAAGCGAACTAATCAACTTCTACGAATCCTACATGCAGCATCAAGATATTTCGCATGAACCATTCACGGAAGGCAACAAAGTCCTCTACACCCTCTCCGTCTGGGAGAACCACCAGGAGGACGTGCTGGATTGGCAGGGGAATCTGACGAATGAGCAGATTGAAAAAATCAACAAAGCAATAAAGCTAACTCCAGAAATGTCTTACTCCAAAATCGAGTTTAAGAACGACCGTGCGTATTGGGTAACGAAAACATATGCTGAGCGCCGGCTCATATTAAGTGCTAACGACTTTTATGACACTCTATCTAAAGAATTGGGATCCCCCAAAGCCGCCTCCCAATTCCTGCTCCGAGCCGGGATCGACGGGATTAAGTACCCGGTCAATGCTCTGAGCGGTGGCACCGGGGATAAAGGCTACAATTACGTGGTCTTCGACGATTCCCAGATCACGATCCTGGAGACGACAAGATTCCGGGCAGAGCAGGCAGAGAACACCGAAGCCGAGAGGCAGATGGCTGAGGTGCGCAAGCAGTACGAAGGCACAGAGCAGTGGATGAAAGCCCCGAACGGCAAGCCTACCAATCTCAATGAACGGCAATGGCTACAGGTGAGGACACAGCTATTCAAGGACTGGTTCGGGGACTGGGAGAACGACCCTAAGAACGCCAGCAAGGTAGTGGACAGCAACGGTGAGCCGATGGTGGTGTATCATGGGACGCCTTGGCTGGCTTTTCAGAGTTTGACAGAAAACTGCTCGGACAGAATACGAAGGCCAGATCGGCCAAAAAGGCGTTTTTTTTCTCATCGGACCAACGCACTACAGAGGGATACACAAAACCACCTATCAACAATATATTGAGAGACAACAAGCATCTCCTTGACAGGCAAATTAATCTAATGGAGAGAGCAATAGAAGCACTGTATTATGCACATATTAACTACTATAGGAGTAAGCCAAAATTTGACAACAGCAGAACCGGGATAGATTTAAGAAAGAAATCACCTGACTTCTCTCGGATCGGAAAGTTTATCAGGGAAAGCAAGGAAAGAAAGGGTGGATATATCGATGCAATAATACACGTAATGAAGGGTTATCTATGGTCGGACTATTATATCCGCGACAATGAGGTTGATAGATATGGCTCAAAAGACCTGACGTTAGCATACGGCAAACTTAATGACCATATAGACAAAATTTCCAATCTCCAAGATACTTTTACCGCAACCAGTTTTGAAAATCCTGCAATTTACCCTGTATTTCTGGATATCAAGAAAATTACCTCAACCCCTGGCAGGGAAGCAAGACGACAGTCGTTTGATTCTGTCGTGAAATATGCAAAAGAGTATGGTCAGGACGGAGGAGTTATTATTAACGTTGATGATGGAGGCGATGTAAAGGCTGACATATATTTCGCTTCACCCCCACCCAGATCAAGTCTGACTACAGCCAACGTGGGGACGTTTGATCCGAGCAACCCGGATATTAGGTACAGGGTAGAGGACACAGACCTTGACGCCCGGCTGAAGCGCGCGCATGAGATGCTGAAGAAGTACAAAGCAAATGCCGATCCCAAGGAAGCCAGCGAGAAGATCGCCACGGAAATCGCGAAGGCAAAGAATCTGGACCCTAGCCAGGCAGACGAGAAGATCGGGAGAATGATCCGGGCTGCCTACCGTGAAGGCGAAGGGAAGGCGAAGGAATCCCTGGCTGCCTTTGGCATTGCCGAGACCGAGGCATTTATCCAGACAAACAAGCCGGACGGGACGGACAAGCAGGACTTGACTTTCCACATGGAAGATGCGCTTGCCTATGCTGCCGACATGGGGCTATCTGAGGCAGACGTGAAGAACCTTGGAGCAGATAGATTCACATACTATCTGAAGGGGCTTAACATGTATGCCTATGGCAACGAGCTCACACAGCAGTTAAACGAGAAGTATGCAGAGAAGCAAGCTCTTGCTGTCAAGGGGATCACAGATGAAGCGCTCGATCAAGAGATCAGCAATCTGATATCCCTGGTAGCTGACGCCAGACTGAAGTATGAGAATATGAAGGGGCAGCGGGGAGGCTATTGCAGCACGCACGGTGGGAAAAGAGCAACCGGATCAAAGACCTGATCAAGATCGCTGAGGTGATCACCGAGACCAGGGACGCACAGATCGCTGAGATCAATGCTATCGAGGCGGAGATGGCGGAACTGAACGCTATGGCAACTGAACTGGAAAAAGAATTTGAGCTGCTGCTTGACGACATTGAAAGGCTTTCCGGCAGCAGATTCAAGTCCGATTCCATTGATGCACTGCGCGAACGCAAACGCCTGATGGAGGAGCAAAGGGCAGAGCTGAGAAACCGGATGGAGGTGCTGAAGCATAGAATCACCAAGGCAAGAGAAGCACTGCAAACCAGTGAGAAGCAGAGCAGAGCCATCCGAGAGCAGCTTGATAAAGCCGGGAAGATCGAGTTTACTGAGGAAGAGCAAAACGTCCTGAAGCAGATAGTGGAATCGGGGGTGCTCAACGAAGAGCAGCTTGAGGCTATCGGCACCACGATGAAGACCGGATTCCGTCCGACAGCGACCGGGTTGAAGGCTATTGCACCGCTAACCGGCAGCACGAGCGATCTCACCCCGAAGCAGGCAGCACTGATTCAGAAGATACTGGACCATGGGAAGAAACCAGCAACGGTGACGGAGTTCCTGCTGATGGATGCGGATTGGATCGATGTGGTGAGCAATGCCTTTTACCAGATCATTCTCTCCAGCCCGATCACTCACGCCAGGAACCTGATCGGCAACGAAGCCAATCTTGCCCTGGAGAACATTGTAAACACCGTACTGCATCGGGACTTGAGACCGGTGATTAACTCTATCCTATCCGCAAAGGAAGGCGTGCGCAACACGAAAGAAGCTTGGAAGCATGCCGAAGCCTACATGAAGAAGTACAACCTGGACACCAATTCCCGGATAATGAAGAAGTTTACCATGGTCACACGGGCATTGGCTGCGGAAGACGCTTTCTACTATTCCAGGAACTACGCAGCGCAGCTGACAGGGATAGCCATTGCCGAAGCTAAGCGCACCGGCAAGAGCACAGACTATATCCTCCGCAACCCCACATTGGCAATGATCAAACAAGCAGAGTACGAAGCCGCCGCGGGACTTGGAACTACGACCCGGAAGGAATCCTTGGGTACATCACCAAAGCTATTGAAACCGGTGTAGGCATGGCGCAGCACGGGGGTAAGCTTGGGAAGATATCTGCTCTGCTTTTCAAAATGAATGTGATGCCGTTTACCAGGGTGGTAGCAAACGTACTAAGCACAGCGCTGGACTGGTCTCCTGTGGGGTACCTTGGAGCAGTTAAATACGCAACAGGGCTCGTGGACAAAGAGTTTAAGCTCGGTAAAGGCGTCACAATCAGGCAGCGCAAGGTTTGGACAGATGAAAAGGGGAATGCCATCAAGAGCCCATTCGCAAAAAGAGACACCACCAGGCAACTTGCCCGGGCTACGATGGGGACGATCATGCTGAGCCTGGCATATATGCTGCTGGAAGGGATCATCAGTGGTAGCGGGGAAGACGACTGGGAGAAGCGGAAGCAGCTCATGGAAACCGGATGGAGGCCTAACTCCATCAAGATAGCGGGGAGATGGCACTCTTACATGATGTTGCCGATCGCACCACTGCTATCCGCAATAGCCAATTTCCAGGAGCGCAGGCGCAAGCCCGGGGCGAGGGCGGAAGAAGTTTTAGCCGCAACAGTCATGGGGATGGCCAACACTATCCTTGACCAAAGCTTCCTGAGCAACCTTGCGCAACTGATGGAAGCCATCACCGGCAACAACCACCGCTATCTGATCCGGGCGGCAGCGGACACCCCCACCAGGGTGATCCCGATCTCTCCGAATCTGCTGAGAGTGATAGCGGATGCAGTGAACGACAAAGCCTACGCGCCTGAAACCTTTATCCAATATCTGATGTACAGCGGGAGACCTTGGACAAACGGCTGGATCAAAGACAATATCCCGGCCAGGATTGACGTGTTTGGGAGGGAAGCGAAGAAAACAAGCGCAGCCAGGGACTTCACCGGATCACCGGTGATGGATGGACAACCGCTATATGTATATGACAAGAACGACATCCCGTATGATATGCGCAGCGTTTTGAACACCATCCTGGGAGCCGGGCTGAAGATTCCTTCCACGAACGCTTATGAAGCAAGGGTGGGGGATGATCAGTTTATCAAGCTGAAGGGATTTGATAAAGAGCAATTCCTGAGACAGCGGGGATTCTACCTATCGATGGGGCTGCTGAGCTATCAGGCAGACATCGAGTATTTAGCCAAGGAAGGTGACATCGATGCGGTGAAGGACATCCTGCAAAAGATCGCATCGAGAGCGACCAGGGATGCCAAGCGTGAGATGATCTATCGATACATCGATGGTGAGATGAGGCACAAGTATAGTGTATATAGTAAGAGTAGAAACAGGAGAAAAGATGAAGAGGATTGAACAAATCATTTTGCACTGCTCAGATTCCCTGTGGGGGAGCGCGGCAGAGATCAGGAAATGGCATCTGAATAATGGCTGGAAAGACATTGGCTATCACTTCGTTGGCACTAACGGCTTTGTGAGACCACAGTTTTACATTCCTGAGATGGATGGAAGTCTTGAGATTGGCAGGTATCTCGATGGGGATAGCTTCATCTCCGATAATGAGATTGGTGCGCATACTCTTGGCTACAATGCCACGAGTGTGGGCTATTGCTTAATAGGCAAAGATAAGTTTACCGTGCCTCAGTTCTGGAAAGTTAAGCACACATTTGAATTCTTACTGCTGAGATACAATCTCAAGCCCAGTGATGTCTATGGTCATTACGAGAAGCAGAAGGGCAGGACTTGCCCCAATGTAGATATGGAATGGTTCAGGGGAACGCTATTCCGCTGCGAGTTCGAAGAGAGCTTTAACCTCAAGAAGTACTGGGAGAAAACTGCATGAACATGCCGAGCCCCAAAACCAACCCGGTAGGGAGGCTGGAGCGAGAAATTCGGTCTCTCACCGGAAGGCTGAGCAAGAGCTCAAGCAGTACCGGCGCGGAGATTGCTGAGATACAGGCTGCTATTGCCGGGATCGTAACGCAGATCGGTGAGATAGTGCCGGGGGATCCTGAAGCCATCACTGCTATCCAGGAGCAGCTTACGATCCTATCCGCCCAGATCGATGATCTGATAGAACAGGGGGTGGCGGTGCCGGAGGAAGTGGAGAACTATCGCAAGGCATTGATAGCCATGTTCCCCGGGGGGGCAATCCATATCTTTGAATCGCAAACCTGGGGGGGCGATCACGACAGTGACGGGCTCCCACATCAGCACCTTCGATGTAACGCCAGGAAAGAGCTATCTGCTGCGAAGATTTAACACCGGCTATTTTGCACTGGCAATCTGCCTGACCCGGAACGGGAACGCTGCTGAGTTTGAAGTGATGCAGCCCTCAGTAACCATCATGATTGACCGGGTATCGCTATCAGTTTATGGGCAGAACCAATTCCGAAACACGATGAACACGATGGTTTTAGAAGACGGGACTGCCGTTCATCAATATGAGCAATACTACCAAAACCAGATCGATCTTTGGGCAGAACATATACATCGACAAACGGAGCCTGCCAGCCACGGTGGGGGACATCTGGTTTGACATCAGGCAATACTCAATCAATAGGAGATAA
>JAJOKA010000049.1 GCA_021206555.1 Candidatus Cloacimonadota bacterium
TTCCCGATGGTTGATGTTTCCAGGCTGAGACTGATCTCAGTTTATAGATGATTTCCGGAGCTTGATTGGTGTAAAACTGGGAGAAAGCCAGGCTGAAATCCGCCCAGCTAAAAGCCCAATAGGCAAAGATGCCCAGCGTCACAAAGGCCATGAGGAAGGCCTGATGCGCACTGATACTCTTGGGCACGGTGTACTGCGTCTGCGTTATGCGCAGCTGTGCCGCGTCGAGTAAAGCCAATGAAACTGGAGTCTCTCCATCCCGCTGGTATAGCTCCAGACTGTTTTGATAAAGATCGTCATTCGCGCCATGCCGGGCATCCAGATAGCGGGCAACAGCCAAATGATCCCAGAAATTGCGATAGGCTTGCCAGAGCACAAAGATAATACTGAGGGAGAGAGCGGCACGAATGGCAACATTGGCATAGATCAAGGCCGGAGCATAGGCGGTCAGAGCCTGCCAGAGCAGATAGTAAAGATGCAGGCCGCAGACGAAAAGCACGATGCTACCCAGGATAGCCTTGAGGGCTAAGCCACTGTTAATCTTCACTTTGTACTTGTTTAGTAAGTCTTTGAATATCTGCATCCGATGTTTCTCCCTTGTTCAATCTAAAACATTCTGAAGCGCGTTTTGTGTCAAGCAGGAAATGGGTCGCTGCGCAACGAAATGGGTGCCTGTGGCACGAGATGGGTTGCTGCGCAACGAGATGGGCGACTGCGTCGTGAAATGGATGCTGCGCACGGGGAAAAGAGAAAAGGCACGTTTGCACGTGCCTTTGAATAGTGATTGGTCTTATCAGTGATTAGAATTCAAGTTTGAGGCTGGTACCAAAGAGGTAGTTATTGGTCTCGTTGTCGTGGATGCCAAAGGCACCGTAAGCAGCCATGTGGAAGAGATCGGGAATGATCTCATATTCGATTCCGGCGTTAAGTTCGATGCCGATATCGCTCAACATACCTGCTGCGGCAAAGGCTTTCATCTTGTCCGAGATCGGAGCTTTGGCTCTGCCTACAGCGCTGAAAAAGGTGTCGCTATTGCCTTCGTAAGGGGTATTCCAATAGAGGTTTGTGCCGTCATGATGCTTGCCGATACCATAGATGTAAAGTCCATTCTGATACCAGGGGCTAATCGTGGTAAGGCCGTTTTCGGTGGCCATCAGCAAGTCTGCTCCCAATTCAATGACATCCAGATTCACGGTGCCTTTAACAGCGCCGCCAAAGCCCATTTCGGTGTCATCATTACCATCTGCATATCCATGAATGCGGCCAGATCAAGATTGATCATATCCATTTCCAGGCTGATGTAGGGATACAGGGTAAGGTTGCTGAAATCCGCGTTTGGGATGTTGCCAAAGAAGGCATAGAGCCCTGCCGGAGCGACGTCAGCCATATTGGCGTGAGCCATGAAGATGTTGTAATCATCATCATTATAGGGATTTCCTTCCATGGCTTTGATCCAGGCAAACTCGGTATTGAATCCCGCAAAATCTTCTTTTTGCAGCAAGACGCCTGAGAAGTAATCGTCCAGAATCAATCCCATCTTATCCATCCAATAGAGCTGACCGATGCTGATATTGGCATCAAGGGCATTCAGTCTGTAGTTTAAAAAAGCTTCGGTTACGTGGATGCTTTCTCCGGTAGAGATTCCACCACCGCCATTTCCCCAAACCGTATTGCCGACTTCGATAGCAAAGCGGAAAGCCAGATCAGGATGCAAAGAAGCGTCAAAACCCAGATTCAGCCGGTTATCCACCCAGCCACCGTCGTTTTCAGCGCTATCATTGGCCATTGCGGCCCGGGTGCGGTTCTCACCGCTAATCTCGAATTCAATCGCTGAGAGCAGTGCCACCATCAGCAGGATCGATAGAATAAGCATAGTTTTTTTCATTGTTCACTCCTTATCGTGTCGTTTCAGTATGCTTTATGCCATACAGAATAAGCGTGATTCAAATCTATGCAAGTTTTTCTTAACAATCGATAAGGTTGATGCCAAGCTCCTGCTGCATATCGCGGATGTTTTTTGGCCAGATTCGGTATGATCGGAATCCCGTCTCTGAGTACTCTGAGCTCGTTCTCATATTCTTTTTTCTCCAGCCACATAGATGCGATCTTTGCCGGGAAATAGCTGGGAGTTTTGCAGTTGCATACAGATGTCCGTGGTGATGGCTTTGAAGCTTTCGATTTCGGTGAAGAAATCGATATTGATGGCCATGAAAAAGTGTCCCAAATTGTAGGGCGCAGCTTTGCCATCGGCATCGCGACCCAGGAGCATATTCAGATATGAACCCTGTTGCAAGGCCGCGCAGAGGATTTCCACCATCGTGCCCAGTCCGTAACCCTTGTGGCTTCCGCTGATCTCATCCGTGCCACCGATGGGTAACAGCGATGCCGTCTGATCGATCAGATCCTTCAGCAGCTTGGATGTATCGGTCTGAGGCTCGCCCTTGAGATTGATCGCCCACTCTGAGGGCGTGTCCTTTTCTTCGCGAGCGTATTGCTCGATCTTACCGCGTTGGGAAATCGAGGTAGCAGCATCATAGAGAAAGGGATAGGGCAGATTGGTGGGCGCTCCGAAACAGATGGGATTGGTGCCTAAAAGCGGTGAAACCCCATTGGTGGGGCAGATGGAGGGTCGCGCGTTTGTAAAAGTGAGACCGATCATATCCTGTTTGGAAGCCATTTCCGCGTAATAACCGCAGATGCCATAGTGGGTGGAATTGCGCACAGCCACGCTGCCCAGGCCAAAATCCTCGCTTTATCAATAGCAGTCTGCATAGCCTTGTGGGCAATGACGTGTCCCATGCCATGGTTGCCGTCCCACACGGCTGTGGCTTTGCGATCCCGAATGATTTCAATCCGCGTAGTAGGCTTTTGGATGCCCAGTTTGATGCGATCGTAATACATCTTGAGTCGTCCGATCCCATGGGACTCAATCCCTTTGAGATCACTCGCGATCAATACATCGGCACAGATCCGGGCTTCGTCTTCCGGCACACCGATCCTGCTGAAGACGGTGATCATAAACTCATGCATTTGATTGACTGGAAGGTGCAGCATAGCTATACTCCTTTATGTTTGAACTTTTCATCGTGGAAACGTCCAGTGTGGAAACGTCATCCTGACGTTTACAAGGTAGAAACGTCTTCCAGACGTTTGACACGCGACAGGATGTCGCATCCACCTTATTCATCTTCTTTAAATATAACTGCATTCAAGGGTGGGAAACCATTGAAGCAGATCGAAGAATAGCTTCTGGTATAGGCTCCCGTAGTAAAGATATAGACCTTATCGCCCGGCATCGTGGTTTCCGGCATGTGGTACTTATAGTTTTCATAGAGGATGTCCATGCTATCGCAAGTGGGGCCGGCCAGGATGATCTCATCAGCCATGCCTTCCCGTTCAAAGTAGATGGGAAACTTGATAGATTCATCGATGGTTTCGATAAGCCCACCAAACTTTCCGATATCCAAAAACACCCATTGATACATGTTATTCTTTGATTTACGGCTGATATTCACCACTTCGGATACGATCAATCCGGCATCGGCAACCAGGGATCGTCCCGGTTCCAAAATGATCTCCGGGATGTGATCACCGAAGTCTTCAAAGATAAAGCGCATGATCTCATCCGCGTATTCTTTCACGGAAAAAGTGGGATCCACATAACTGGCCGGAAATCCGCCACCCAGATTGATCATCTTGAGTTCGATG
>JAJOKA010000152.1 GCA_021206555.1 Candidatus Cloacimonadota bacterium
CAATAAGGTAGATCTCTGTGAAGATTTTGAGGAGCTGGAAGAGTGCGTTGCTTACTATCGGCAGATAGGCTGTAAGGTGATCCTGACCTCCAGCGTCAGTGGCAAGGGTATGAACGAACTGAAGTCTATCCTGATGGATAAGGACTCTGTGTTTTCCGGCCATTCCGGTGCCGGCAAAAGCTCTTTGATCAACTACTTGGAGCCCGGGATCGAGCTTCTGACTGCTGAAGTGAGTGACTATAATGAAAAAGGGAAACATACCACTACTCAGGCAGTGCTGCTGCCCTGGAGCTTTGGCGGGCATCTCTTGGATACACCGGGCATCAAGACTATCTCCCTGCATCAGGATGATGTGGATGTCATCCCCAAACTGTTCCCGGGATTTGATGAGTATTACCCGCAATGCAAGTTCAGAGATTGCACGCATACTCAGGAGATCGGTTGCGCGGTTCTGGAAGCTGTGGAAAGGGGACTGATTGATCCCGACCGCTATGATTCTTATTTGGGAATCCTGAACTCACCATGACCAATTTTGCCATCTATATCAACCCCGGTTTTGCCGATAAACAGAGCATCTTTGAGCTCCTGATCAATTTGCAGAAAGAAGACCGTATGCAAAACAGGGGATATCCCGAGCTACAATTTTTCGGAGATGTGGACCAGCGTGAGATCATGCGCGATCCGGTGCGGATCGTGGATTTTGAAGCTGACAGTCCGGTGCCGAACATTGATTGCATCCTTGTCTTCGGTGGAGATGGCACCATCTTGCGGGCGAAGGACTTTGCGCTCAAGACCGGGGCGCCGATCCTGGGCATCAATCTGGGGTATCTTGGCTTTCTTTCCGAGAGCACTTTGCCCGAGATCAGGGCTTCAATCCGAGATCTGGTGGCCGGTAAATACACCATCCTCAGTCGCATGCTGATCATGTGTAAGGTCAGGCGCGAAGGGAACACCATCCTGCAACAGGAAGCTTTGAACGACGCGGTGATCTACAAAGGAGAGACTCCCGGACTCATCGGAGTGAAGATTTTTGCCAATGGCCGCTATGTCTTCGATACCCGCTGTGATGGCGTGGTAACCTGCACACCCACAGGATCTACGGCATATTCTCTGTCTGCGGGAGGGCCGATCCTGGCTCCACACATGCAAGCTATGGTGCTTTCGCCGCTGAATCCACATCTGCTCACCATTCGTCCCATGGTTTTCCCGGCGGAAGATCGCTTGACGCTCAGAGTGCATGGCCTCACGCAGGGCGCGTGGCTCCAGATTGATGGTTCAAATAGCCTGGCGCTCATCGAAAACGATGAACTGATAGTAAGCGCGAGCTATCGCAGCGTGAAGTTCATCAAGCTCTCGCAGCGCAGCTTCTACCGTATCTTACGCAACAAAATGCACTTGGGGAAGTGATGCTGTCCGAAATCTATATCAAAAACTATATCTTAGTGCCGGAACTCAGGATGAAGTTCGGCCCCGGACTCACCGTGATCAGTGGCGAGACCGGAGCAGGAAAATCAATCCTGGTAGGCTCGGTGGCACTGATCTTTGGGGATAGTGCCACGGGTTTGGAAGCCTTTGATCCCGCACAGCCCATTTATCTGGAAGCCTGCTTTTTGCCTGCGATGGATCAAGATTTGCAGGATTACCTGGCTGAGATCAGCGCTCCAAATGATGATGAATTGGTGCTGGCCCGGGAGATATCCGCAGGCGGAAAGTCTTCATACTATATTGGCGGACGCAAGGTTAGCGCGCAAGTCATCAAAAAACTCAGAACTATGCTGCTGGACTTTCATCATCAACGAGATCAACAGAAACTGCTCAATTCTCAATATCAGCTCGAAATCCTTGATCGCTATGCGGGAACGGTGGAAATCTGCAAGGAGTTTGGGCTTGCCTATCGAGAGATCAGAAGAAAGCAGCAGCTTTTGGATGATATGCTCCGGCAGGAAGAGAAAAACCGCCAAATGATCGATCTGTATCAATATCAATTTGATGAACTGGAGAAGGCCGAACTAAAGACTGGTGAGGATATCCATTTGCAGCAGGAGTATGAGCTGCAAAGCCATAGCAAAGAAATCCTGGATCTGGCGCATGGCATGAATACCGGGCTCTTTGAAGCAGATAACAGCATCTTTGATCGGCTTGCTTCGTTTGAAACACAGATTGATCGCTACAGAAACCTGAACCGCCATATCGAAGAAGCCTGCTCATCTCTCTTTGAAGCACGTGAAGCCTTGCGGGTAACATCATCTTCTTTGTCCGCTTTATTGGATACCATGAGTTTTGATTCTTCGAGGTTGGATCAAATCAGTAGTCGCTTGGATCTCATCAATTCACTTTTACACAAACATAAAGTACAGAATGTGGAAGAACTGCTTCAGCTATTTCGCTCTAGGGAAAAGGAAATTACCGATGCTGATGATTTTCGTCAACAGATATCTCAACTTCAGCTTGAGCTGGATGAAGATGCCAAAGTGCTTGCGGTAAAAGCGGATGAGCTTAGTGAGCTTCGCAGTAAAGCCTCTGTCAGGCTGGCCGCGGAACTGCAACATAGCATCAGGCATCTTGCCTTGGAGCATGCCCGAGTGCAAATAGAGATTGACAAAAAAGCAAACACTGAAAATGTAATGTCTGCTAGTATCTCTGCTTACACCGAAAGCGGCCAGGATGCTGTGGAGATATTATTCTCTGCCAATCCCGGAAGCCGGATCAAGCCTCTGGCCAAAGTTGCCAGTGGCGGTGAACTTAGCAGGATACTCTTAGGAATCAAGCAGGTCTTGGCGCGAGGAATGTCGCCCAAGCTCTTGATTCTGGATGAGATAGATGCCGGTGTCGGCGGTCAGACAGCGGAGCTGATGGCTGCGGCAATCAGCGAGATTGCAAGATTGCACCCGGTCTTGTGTATTACGCATTTGGCGCAGATTGCGGCTTATGCCAATACACATATAGCAGTGGAAAAGGTAAGTGGTGACAAGACATGTGTTTCATTGAGAGTGTTAAACTCCGAAGAGCGCACCCGTGAACTGGCCAGGATGCTTTCCGGTCACATCACGGAACATGCCTTGAAACACGCTGATGAACTAAGGACTAAACAAAGGATAAAAGAGGATATAAGTGAGCAAAACAAGTAAAACGCAGAGTCAGAGGAATCGCAATATTCATCGTGTTTCTGGCCTTTCGGCAGCCACCTTGATCATGCAGTTTCAGCGCAGTGGAGCAAAGGCACCATCCTACAGCTTCAGAGAGAGCCAGAACCGCTATAATGCGCACAAATCAGTAAACAAAGCTAAGATTACTTTCTCAACGAGTAATCCATCTGACGCGCAAAGCGGTATCGATAGCATTATGAACCAAAAAGGTAAGCGCACTATATATAAGGAAACTGTGGGCAGCTTTGGCGCATACATCTTTACCATTGATAAAACCCAGTTGTCCTCCATTGCCGATGAACTCAAGAACGTTGGTAGTGTGGTTTCCCAAGTAGAACAGGTGGATACTTCATTGGTTAATCTTGATTATGACAGTGAATCTGCCAGACTCGCATCCTATGAAAAAGAACAAGCTGATCTGGATTTAGTGCGCTTTCCCTCTGATGCCCAAAATCGCAGAAAGGAAACGCTTCACGCTCTCATCCAGCAATCCCGCAGCAATCTTGATAAACTGCGAGACGCGGATAACGTGCTCCTGTATCTTACCGTTAGCCCTGTAAAAAATCGCTTGAGTATCCTGGCCGTTATCAAGGCTTGGTCAATCCGTTACTTCTCATGGTTAGGAATCTTCACTGTTGCGGCCGTTTTGATCTATTTTGGCGCGAAACTGCTCATGTTTTTCCTTGCCCTGATGGGAGTTAAAGGATTTAGTACCACCGGGATGGGCTCTTATACATATGGTGGATCATATAGTAACTATGGTGGATTATTCCACAGGTTATGGAAAAAAAACCGTAAGGTCAAACGCATTTATAAGGATAAAGACTCTTCCAAAGATGAGGAGGAGAGTAAATAAACAGGAGATTATAATGCAACTACTTGCCTGGCACATCTGATGATAATCGGCATCTTGTTCGTTATCATCGAAATCTTTGACCCGGCGTTTTTCTTTATCTCGCTGGGAGTTGGAGCGATAGTTACCGGCCTTGTCGCTATGTTGCCGATAGTAGAACGCAGTATTCCGCTGCAAATCCTGATCTTTGCCATTTGCAGCTTTATCGCCTTCCTCTTTATGCGGAAACTGGGGAAAAAGGTGCTGGCCCATCCGGCCGGTGAAACCAATGTTTTTGCCCTCAAAGGCAAAAGCGGACACATCACTCAAGCCATCGAAAAGGATGGACGCGGCTACGTCAAAGTAGGTGGAGAAGAGTGGGTCGCCATCAGCCAGGACGGCCAGAGCATCGACAAAGATGCCAAAGTGGAGATTATCGAGATCGACGGAAACAAGCTGATCGTAAAACAATCCTAAATGAGATATCGGCAAACCGGCAACCTTGCAAGGATCCATTATGAATCTGCGTAACATAATCGTGACCGTTATTCTGCTACTGCTGCTGTGCAGTTGCAACAAGAGAAATGTCCAGGTGCTCAAGATTGGCACCAATGCTGAATATCCGCCTTTTGAATCCATCAAAGATGGGAGTTTTGTAGGAATCGACATGGATTTGGCCGCGCGCATCGCGTCCAAGCTGAATCTGGACTATGAAATCATAGACATGGATTTTGACAGGCTGATCCCGGCCCTGAAAGCCGGAACCATCCACATGGCGATCTCCGCGATCAGCATCACTGATGACCGCCAGTATGAAGTGGAGTTCTCATCCCCTTATTATGTTGCAAATCAGGCAATTATCACTCATGCCGAAAACCACATGGTGCTGAACACTATCCAAGACCTGACTCTGTATAGGGTTGGCGCGCAAAAGGGTAGCACCGGTCTGGCCTACATCAAAGAAAACTTCGTGGATAAAGACCTGATGCCAAAAGAAAAGCTCTTAATATACTCCAGTATTTCCGATGCCATAGATCACCTTGTGCAGGGCGATCTGGATTTTTTTTGTGATCGACGACAGCGCCGCGCATGCCTACAAGAAAGCGCAGCCCCTGAAATCCGCTTTGACCATCGAGACCTATGAAAGCTACGCAATTGCACTACCTAAAAATGCCCCTCTCAACAAGAAGATAGATGCCGCCTTGCAAGACCTTATCGATAGCGGGGAAGTGCTCAGCATCATCCAAAAACACATTCATTGATGTAGAAATCCACATATTGAAACTCGTCAGAGGATTGCCGGGAATAGTCCCGTAACGTATGATTCAAATGTTACGAGAATTAGCGCGAGAGCAGGATTACCGCGCTTTTGAAAGCTCTGCCTGGAGTTTGGACATCAGAATCACGATAAGATGATAATGATTTGTGAACTCAGATATGTAAACCACCTATGGATGCAACTTAGCTAGCACGCTTGTGCTTGATGATCATGTGAGTTCCGTGGCATTTCAGATAGCATGCGCATTATGACAATCCAGAGGGACGGCATTTTACATGAAAACCAGAGGATTCGACACGTCTCGTGTCGAGCGAGGCCGCAGGCCGAGAAAAGTAAGCAGCGAAGCTGCTTACTTTTACGGAACTCGTTCCGTCAACACGACCGGGGTCCCCAAAGCGGAGCGAAGCGAAGTCTTGGGGTAAAACAGACGTGTTGAATCCTATAGCGGTTGTGGAACCGCCATATCGGGTTTTCCTCCTCCTCATCTCTGGATTACTCCATCATCTCCTCTTAGTATAAGGGAAACATGGGTTAAACCAATGCTAAGGATGAGGTGATTCTGTCAGGAGTTGTGCTATAAAGCAGGTATATAAAAAGGGCTGCGATTGCAGCCCTTTCATTATGTTTACGCATCACGCGTCACGCATAACGCATAACGCGTCACGCGTAACTTACTTCATCATGATCATTTTCTTGGTCGAGCTGTATTTGCCGGCATTCATCTTGTAGAAATAGACGCCGCTGGATACAGGACGGTTGTTGTTATCAGTGCCTTTCCAGATCACGCTGTGTTCACCGGCGGCTTTAGATTCGCTCACCAGGGTCTTCACTAGCTGGCCTTTCAGGTTGTAGATCTCGATGTTAACCGGGCTGGCTTCTCTTACGCTGTAACGGATGGTGGTTTCCGGATTGAAGGGGTTCGGATAGTTGCCCTTCAGTTCGGTCATCATCACAGGAGCGCTGATATCATCGTTGGAAACGCTACCGCCCACGCTGTGCACGGACACATTGTCCACGTAGAACACGAAGGCATCGTTAGATACGCAACGGATGGTGATATACACGCTTTGACCATCGTAATTGGAGAGATCATAGATGTATTCAGTCCAGTTTGTGGGAGCTTCCACGTGGGTAGCGCCGGTGATGTATTGGAAGCCTTGCGGGATGATCGTGGCAAGGGTGCTCACGCCTACTCTGAAGCGTTCCAGGCCATATTGCGCAGTGTGGCTCTTTGCGTAGAACTTCAGCGCGCTACCTGTGCCCAGATTGATTCTGGGAGTGATCAGCCAATCGTTATTGGGAGGATTCACAGCGGCAAAGCTAGCCAGCATCTTAGTGCCATCTTGCGCGGTGAGGCCATCAACCGGAGGAGTGGTGGCGGTGGGGTTGAACACCATGTAAGCCATGGGGCCGCCACTGCCGGGGAACTGAATACCGGTGAAGCCATAGGTTTCGGAGAGGTCTTGATCCAGAAGAGTCCAGGGCGCAAAGAGCAGCGCGAAATCAGGATGGTTCTCGAAGCTGTCGCCAAAGAGCACGGGAGAGAGCTGCATGTTTACGGTTACGTTCACGGTTGCGGGCTCGGATTCACCGGCTGCATAAACGGCAGTAACGCCATATACGTAATCGGCATTGGGCAGATCCCAATCGATATAAGTAGTGATCTCAGGATCGCTGATATTGGCGATCTGAGCGCCATCACGATAGACTTTGTAACCCAGCAGAGCGCGGTTGCGCACAGGCTCGAAGCGGTTCACAGCCAAAGTGCCGGTGGGAGTGCTCTTAGGAGCTTCCACGATGGCTTTGGGAGTGACGTTCTTCAAGGCAGCGCCATTGGCCGCGAAGCCCTGAACAGACCAGTTGTAGGAGAGGGATGGGGCAAGCTGAGTCAATGTAGTCCAGCCACCGAAGTTCATGATATTGCCTTTGCCTTCTACCACAGGACCATCGTCACAACCCGCAGGATAGCCACCCTGGGTGTTCACATGGAAACCGATCCACAGTCTGTCGGCAGGAATCGGAACGGGAGTAGTAAGAACATGCAGGTTCCATTCATTGATGGTGAAGTTTTCATGCACAGCTTCATAGAGCAAAGTTCCTGGAGTGGTAGCGGTGCCACCGGTCCAGACCTTCACGGTATATACGCAAGCCTGATAGGCAGGCACGAACTTGACCTGAGTGATGCTTCCGCCTTGATGCGCGGCGAGATCGGTGGCGTCAAACATGTGTGCCACGTCGAATTCGGTGGCAGAGTTTGTGCCGATGCTGTTGCCCAAAGCTTCCACATTGCACCAGGTGATCCATTCGCCCTCTTGTGGAGGAACGGGGCTGGTCCAATCCAGAGTCACATCATTGCCTTCCACGGTGGCGGCAAGATCGATCGGAGGAATGAGGTTGGTGATGGTAGCGGTCACAGGGCCGGCAGGCTCGGATTCTCCGCCATCATAGTAAGCAGTAACGGTGTAGCTGTAGTTGCCCACTTCCAAGTCCATATCGGTATAAGCGGTAACGGCAGGGCCGGCAATGGTATTGATCAGAGCGCCATCACGATATACTTTGTAACCCAGCAGGTCACGAGTAATGGTTCTCTCTGCGGGAGCAGGAACGGCAGTTCCCACATTGCGGCTGGCTGTGCCACTGGGTGTTTACGCTGGCCACAGGAGCATCGAAAACGGCACCGGAATGGCACCGACGGAGACATCGTCCACGAGGAAGATGAAGGCGTCGTCAGATACGCATTGGATGGCCACGCGGATGTCCTGACCGGCATAAGCCGAGAGGTCATAGCTAAACTGAGTCCATTCCACAGGAGCCTGCACATAGCTGGCCCCACTGATCATGGTGAAGTTTGCCGGAGCAGTGCCACCGGTGGAAACGCCCACTTTGAAGCGTTCCAGACCGTATTGAGCAGTGTAGCTCTTGGCCCAGAAATTGAAGAAATGGCCATTTTCCACGCTGATCATGGGGGAGATCATCCAATCGTTATTCACGGCTGAAGTGCTGGCAAAGCTGGCAGCCATCTTGGCACCGCTGTGGGGCGCAAGATCGGTGACCGGAGGAGTGGTAGCACTCGGATTGAAGATCATAAAAGCCATGGCGGCATAGGCGTTGGGCCAGGTGATATTGGTCATACCATAGGTGGCAGACATATCCACATCGACCAATACCCAGGGATCAAAGGCCAGAGTGAAGTTTTCGTAGCTCTCGAAGTCATCAGAGAATCCGTCCGGAGGAGGAGGAGGGGTATCGCCGGGAGCAGTCCAGCTCAGATGCACATCATTACCGGATACGTTTGCGGCAAGGTTTGTGGGAGGATCCAGCATTTCAGTCATTTCGATCACGCTGAAGCTATCTACATAGAGGTAGAACTGATCGGCATTACTATGGCCATGGAAACCGATATAGACGGTGCCATTTGCTGTAGCGGGAACGATCACTTCGGCCATCTGGTAGGTGGTGTTGGTGATATTGCTATTGATCCAGAGTTGCTCAGTCATGGCAGCTACAGTGGGGGCATTGCCCATATACAGAGCAAGCTTTTCAGGATAAGTAGCGCTGTTGGAACGATAGTAGAAGCTGATCTTATAGGCATATTCAGCAGTTACCTGCATGGGAGGGGAGATCAACCAATCGTTCATAGCCATTGCGGCATTGTAACGAATGCGCATGGCATTGGGGGCAGATTGCGCGTTTGCGTCGGCAATGCTTTCCCAGATGTAGGTGTCAGAATTGGCATTGATCTGGCTCCAACCTGTGGGCAGAGCGGGGGGTGTCACACCGTCAAAACCTTGAGTATAGGGGTAGGTGGTGATGGTGGGATCAGCCCAGGTAGTAAAAGCCCAAACCGGGCAGGAGACAGCGTCACCATCAGCGTTGAAGGGAACGATCTGCCAGTAATACATGGTGTTGTAGCTCAAAGCACTTGTGTGCTGATAGGTGGTTCCGGTTTGAGTAGTTCCATTAACCAGATTGGTGGGAGGATTATTGGTGCCCAAATACACTTTGTATCCGGTGGGGGCTCCACCGCCGGATGCCCAGCTCAGAAGAGCGTTGGGATTCACATTGGTGGCATTATTGGCCGGAGCAGGAGTCTGAGCCGGCATGGGAGGATTCCCTTGCTGTACGGGAGTAAAGGTAAAGGTGAGACCTGAAGGAGGAAATACGGTGTCATTCAGTCTGCAGCTGTTGTTGTTTGCCGTTCCGGCGTCAGTTGCAGTCCAATCGGTCATCGTGGTGCGATTGTTGAAGTCTGCATTATCAGCGCCGCGCAGGCCAACCTGCACTGTGGCAGCGGTAACTACATTGATTGCAGTATTGTTGCCATAGCAAAACGCGATCTCATTGCTGCCTTCATGGAGCTGGATTTGGAAATTCAGAATATCATTGGCAGCTGAGGTGGGAACGCGACGGAAGTTTTTCCATTGCACGGTAAAGACACGGTTTGGCGCGGTACCGCTCATGAGATACATCAATACGCCATCGTCTTTGGCGATGATGTCTCTGCTCATGGCAGCCATCACATTGTTAGTGCCGGTAGCAGCACTAAGGGGGAGATTGTTTGTCACCACCACATCACCCATGGCCAAAAAGCCATTCTCGGCGATGCTTACAGTGGTGTAAGTCACTCCGTCATAAACAAAATCAAAGCCCAAGGGAATAGCGTTGTAAACGGAATTCACTTCGGGGGGAACAGGGTTTGGTAAAACGCTTCCGCCACTGATTTCTGTGTATGTGCCCGTAGTGCCGGTAAAAGTGTACTCACTTATCAATGCCCAGCTACTGATGGCAAACACTGTAAAAACCAGTATAAGGAACAGTTTGGTCAGCTTTGTTTGCATGTTATCTCCTTATTGTGTTGTATGTTACATCTTCTTGATTGATCCGCTGGATAAGCAGCAGATCAGCATAATTCTAAGTTTCAGAGAGCCAAAGTCTTTGTCAAGCAAAACTTATTCCTCAAGTCCGAGATTTTTGTACTCGTTGATATTTATCTCACGCTCGTAGGTGTTTAGATAGGATACTATTACCCGATCCCCGGGTCGGCTGAGTGGCAAAAAGCTACTTAAGTTACTGGTGGCAACAAAGATCAGGCCGGGCTTTTCGATCAAAGAGAAGTAGTAGAATGATCTGCCGTCCTTGATATCGCTGGCAATTCGGCTGATAGTGCCTTCGAGTTTGCTTTGCTCCAACCGATCCATCCGGCAAACTGCCGATTCGGGATGAGGCTAGGGTCATCTGGAAGTCTCCCTCGCGCCCTTCACGCTTTCGCCCACACCCACCAGAGAGAAATCCCTGACTGAGACGAAGCAATACATCTTTACCAGACCCGCAGCATCTTTGAGCGTCATAAAATAGGTGGGAATGCCGTTGAGGTTCACCAGAATGGGGAAGGTGGCATAATACTTGAATTGCTGCACTTTTCCCTGTGCCGAACGCATCGCGGCATATTCAGTGGCACCGGAACGCGATAGAGCGAGGTCATTTTACTGCGAGTGTCCGTGAGCACAAAGCCCACGGTGCCTTCGTCTGAGCCCACGCTGGACATTCCGGTGTAGAAATAGCTGCGGCCATCATTGCCATAGATCACATTGAAGCCCTCTGTGGTGGAAAGCATATCGCGCTTGCCAAACAGGGTGTTCCAAAAATCCGCGCACATACTTGCCCCACCAATTGAGCTGGGGAATCACGAAATAAGATGGTTGCACGCGATCCACCCAGGCCGGAATCAGCCTGTCGTCAAAGCCATGTTCAGTGCGGATCAGAGGGTAATACTTGATCTCTCCGGTGTCCGCCCGCACGGTGGCCAGGCCCAAAGCTTCCGGAGCTGCTACCCCAATCTTGTGGTTGTAAACAGTGATCGTCCAATAGGGCAGACCCTCGTCATCCAGTTCGAAGGTATCTCCCGCCATGGCGATGCCGGTGTAACCATTAAGATACAGATGTCGTTTGATATCCTGATTGAAGAAGGCATTGCGTTGGTAGCGGATATTGATGGGTTGGCCATCCAGCTCTCGCACAAAGCTGATGTCCTGCGAATTGGTGGCGGAAACCATGATGTATCCCGGAGTGCCATCCTGGCGATTGGTCAACCATTTAAAAAAGCCACTATGCAAAAGTGGCACTACCCAGAAGAGTCTGCCCTGCACCATTTGAATAGTGGGAGAGCCCAGATTCACACGGCTACCCAAAGCAAAGTCTTCACCCAGCTTCTTTTCAGCCAGAGACGCGGCAAAAGCCTGATCAATGATGGGTACCTGATTCATGTTGATGGGAGAGACCAATTCACTGAATTCACTGCTCTGAACATCACCGATCATGTTGCGATAACTCCTGGCGCGGAACAAACCGGAAGAGATCAGTGGTAAGAGCACAAAGAGCATTGCCAGGGCTATGTGTAACAAGGTGAGTGGCTTATGCAGCTTCTTCACTCCCCAGAAAGGAATCAAGATGATCATCAGAGTGGGGATCCAGCCCACGAATCTCCAGTTTAGCACAGGCAGTTGGAAATACAAAGTGAAGCATAATATTAAAACAGAGAGCAGCCCCGCCAGCCAAAGACGCAGCTTGAACCCCGGTAGATTCAGATGAACTTGCTGGCTTGCATCTCGCTTGGCATTGATCTGTGTATAGGTCATAGTATCTCCTTCAGACATTTATACCTATCTGCCATACTCTCTTCTTTTGTCAATTCTTTTCGTAGATGGTTCAGTTTGGTGGGAGGCGGGATGGCGGTCAATTGGGCAGAATGATGGTAAAAGTAGCGCCTTTGGCAGGTTCACCAGATATCTCCAGTATGCCTTGCATGCGTTGCACGCAATCCTTGCAAAGCCCCAAACCAAAGCCATAGCCCTTGTTGAGCGGATTGCCATCTTCCGGAGCTGACACGCTCATATCACCGCGAAGATAGGACAGCATTCCATCCGAGAGTCCTACTCCGGTATCTATTACGCTGATCTCCGCTCCCGGCTCCAGATTTCGCAATCTGAGCCTTACCTTGGCCTTTTCAGGACTGAATTTCATGGCGTTGTTCAGTAGATTACGGATGGCTACTTTGAGCAGCTTGGGGTTGATCCTGGCCAATACCGGGCCGGAATCCATTTCCAGATCTAGCTCAATCCGCTTTTGCGTAGCAATAAAGTGATACAAGTGATACAGAGATTCCAGGATTGGGGTCAGATCATGATTGTCCAGACTCGCGTACTCTGCAAGATCGCTGTTTTGGATGCGGATACCGTCCAGCATCTCGTCGACGATGTTGAACAGCTGTCCGCTTTGCCGGTGTAGAGCTTGGATCAGTTGCGGATACTCGTCCTGTGGGATGCTACCATCTTCCATCATCCGCAAAAGCTTCTGAAAACTCCCCAGAGGCCCCCGGATGTCATGCGAGATCACTTTCACCAGCCAATCAAGGACTTCTATCTTGGAATTCAGTTGGTCATTAACTTCCCGCAACTGCTCGGATTGCTCACTGATTATCCTGTTTTTATCCAGCAAATCGTTTACATAGTCATTGAGGCCGGCGTTTTCCTGCCCCAAATGACTATTGAGATACTCGATGGCAAGTTCGTGCTGGATCAGATTGCGGTAGTGTTCCAATATCTTTTCGGCCCTGGGGCTATAGGAGTTTTCTTTGTTATCCAATACGCAGAGGGTGCCAAAGGCTTCTCCATCGGGTTTGAAGATGGGGTATCCCAGATACGAGATCATGTTTAGCTTAATGTCCGGATTGTGATCCCAGTTTTGATCTTGCAAGGCATTGGGCACAAGCAGTTTGGAGCCACTTTTTATCACATGCTCGCAGTAGAGACCGGATTGGTCAAATATCTCCCTTTCTCCGGGGTGATATGGGTTGTCTTTTCCTTTGCTGCTGACGAATACCTGGATGTAAGGTTGCTCAAGCCGCATGATCAATGCAGCCGGAATCGCTAAAACTTCGGATAATACGTTCAGGAAATCCTGCCAGATTTGAAGTATGTTGTCCGGAATGTGCAGGTCAACCGTGGTCTTGGGCATTGTCTGACAATTCTCCTTTACGTTTTGATTATGTGCTCTTCCATGGGCAATTCGCTATAAACCCTGTCTGCTACTGCACAGATTTTGCGTCCCATGTAAATAGTATAAGCAGAAACGAGTCAACTGACAAGTATATTTCGGATTGACCGTGTAGAAGAAGGGAGTCCCTCAAGGCTTAGCCCGGATTGTGGAAACTTCATCCTGACGGTTCTGGAGTTTTAGGGTTTTAAGGTTTTAGAGTTTTAGGGATCGCGGGACACTGCAACCTGCCACCTAAATAAAAGCCCGCGGATATGACCGCGGGCTTTGCGGGGATCATTATTGAATGGTGATTTCTTTTTTGGGAGTAGGCTCTTTTTTGGGAAGGCTGAGGCTGAGCACGCCGTCTTCCATCTTGGCAGAAATCCTGCTGATATCGGCGTTTTCAGGCAACATCAGGTTGCGGCGATAGCTTCCGCTATAGCGTTCACAGCGATACACGGTGCCTTTGTTTTTCTTCTTTCTTCTCATCGCACACGGCTTCAATCATCAGCTGATTGTCGTGCACGGAGATCTTCACGTTTTCTTTCTTGAATCCGGGCAGATTTGCCTGAATGCTGAACTCTTTATCGTGTTCGGTGATGTCCATGGCCATGGCCCGGAAATTATCTTCGGAGCTTTCTTCCTCAAGCGTGTTTTTGAAGAACTCATCAAAGAGGCTGAGCATATTGCTCATCGGCCTGATGTCGTTCATTCTGCGATAAGGTACGAGTTTCATGATAACCTCCATAATTTGTTGTATCTACCCATAGTATAATCGGCGCAGGCAAGCGCGCAAGGAAAAATTAGCAGTCTCGCGAAGAGACTGCTAAATAGCTTGAAACGTTGGTGCTAATTACTTGCTTAGTAACATCTTGCGTGTCTGACTGAATTCTTCGCTTTCCAAACGGTAGAGATAGATACCGCTGCTGGTGGCATTGCCGTGATCGTCTTTGCCATCCCAATTCAATGTCATCCTTGACCCGCTTGCCGGGCCTTGGTAGAGCTTGCGGATCAATTGTCCTTTAGTATTGAAGATCTTCAGGCTGACGGTCTGATTGGGATTTTTCAGGCTAAAACTGATTTGGGTATTGGGGTTGAAGGGGTTTGGATAGTTTTGGCTCAGAGCGTTTTGAGCTACCGGTAGCAGTTCATCGTCGTTGCTCACATAGTCCCCAGTAGTGAACCTGCGAGAAATCGAATAGTTGCTGCTGCTGTAACTATTTACGGCTGCCACTCTCCAATAATAGATAGTATTTGGCGCGAGCATGCTTTGCATGTTAAAGCTATTCTCGTTGCTTGGAGTGTCAATGGCCAGATTGCTGAAGTATGGATCAGATGCCACTTGCAGCCAATAGCTTTCAGCCAGCGCGCTGGTGTTCCAACTAAACTGCGGATTGCGTGGGACATTGCTCGCATAGTGGGGAGGGCTCATCAGGACAGGTGTTTCCGGGCTTTTCGGAGAGCGCGCCGGTGTTTAAACTGGATGATATCGCTAAAAAGACTTATCCCGATTTCACCGATGCTGGCCACACGCCAATAATAAGTGCTATAAGGACTTAGTCCGGCAGCTGATACTGCGCTTGAGGATGTCGATGAGGGAGATAATCGTGGGTTCAAACTCCGGATTGTCAGCCACTTGCATATAATATCCGCTTGCTCCGGTTACTGCTTGCCAGGTGAAGAGCGGATTGGTCGCCACTTCGCTTGCCATGTTTGCGGGATACAGGGTTTGGGGAACATCCAGGGTGCTGATGATGCTGAAGGGCTCGATGTTCGTATCCCAATGGCCGTTGCTATTCAAGCTCACGCGGATGTAACAATCGTTGGAATCCACATAGGGCACGCCCATCCAGGTGTAGGATCCGGAGTTTTGCGCTCCGTCCACGATCTGTAGCCAGCTGTTTCCGCCATCAATGCTGTATTCCAGTTTTACGGTGCCGGTGCTTGATTTGCGTTTCCACTCTATTTGTTTGTTGGAGCCGCCAAACCAGGTGTGACCACTCAGAGGGGCAGTAAGCTGAACGTCTGATATGCGGATATCAAAGCTGATGGTATCTCCGGCATAGCCGATGTTAAAGACATTCAGTCCACCGGCTGCGTTATTGCCCAAAAAGCCGCTGGGCACAGTATTTTCGTTCATCATGGTACGGTTTGCCTGCTCTGAAAAAGCTGCCATGCTCAGCATACCGTTGGTGGTAGTATTGTTTGCGCCGGGACGGTAGATATACAGCTCGTCCGGTGGGCCTTGCGCGTTGCCTGTTCACGGGGGTCCAAACGATAGATCAGTAGTCCTTGACTGGGGATGTTTCCGTCATAGATGCCTGTGGTTTGCGATATTCCAGGACGTAGGACTGGGAGGAGTTCCAGGACGGAACCCGATAGATATTGTTGGTAGCAGAGGATGCCACCGGGTGTAGAGTATAGGTTCCGGACTCAGTGATCATCGGGGGTTCGGGCAGCCAATTGCCATAGCGATACTTCATCCAGGCGCTCATGTGTTGTGGAGGATTGGCATTGCCTGCCATCAGGTCCCAAGAGCCGATCGGAGTTATGGTAGTGTCGTTATAGCGATACAAATCCGGAGCGCTCAGAGAATGGAACATCTCATGCGCGAGCACACTGGCTCCGCTGGAGGCCAGAGAGCTTTCCAATTGGAAGTTAAAGTCCCACACCTGTTTACCATTGATAAAGGCCATCCGCGCCATAGAGCACCCAGCGATGCGGCCAGAGCAATTCAGCCCAACCATCGGGCGAACCTTGAATGATGAAGCACACGTTGTCCACGTAGCCGTCGTTATCCCCATCCAGGATCAGGCTGGGTGGAATCTGCGGTGCTACAAAAGCGATGGCATTGGCCAAAAGTGTGTGTTCCCGATCCGTGCGCTCCCAATAGTCGTCTTCATTATAGCCCATGGGGTTGGCCGCTGTTTGTTTGCGGTAATAATTGCGCGGATGGCTATCCACATAGGTCACGATCACGTCGCCATCGGGTTCAGGATAGTGAAAAGAATCGATGTGCAGTTGGTCATAGGACGCGGCGATGAAATAGTTTTTCATAGAATTGGCATTGGGGGCGGAATTATTGAGCATATCGTCATAATAGGGAATGGTATAGCTGAAAGGCGGATCGTCGGAGAAGCGGATATAGACTACCAGATTGTTGAGTTGTCCCGCGTGTGGAGCCCGGGCATTGCTATAATCCCGCATATGCGCCAGGCGTTCATAGCGCGCTGCGATCTTTGCCGGGGAAAGATTGACCCCGGGGTTCAGGGAGCGCTGATGCTCCAGGCTTTGCCCCACGATCAGCGAAGTGGGGGCCACATTCTCTCCGTCCTGACGGGCATAGACATACCAGCCTTCGTCGTTTTGGACGATGCTGAAGTTATCCTTATCGTGCAACCAGTTATGAAATTCGTCACCACTGGCATAAATCTCGATCTTGCTACCGTCCGGCTGCTCAAAGCTCAGCGGCAGATAGCTGTGGGGCGCGGCAAACAATGTGCCGATCATCATTATTAGCAATAATATGCTGCGTTTCATATGTCCTCAATTGCGGCAGTTGCCGCTCTTTTATTACATTTACTTTTACAATCGCATTGAAAGCTTTGCTTGAGCGGGCTGATCAGGAGCCTGCGGGCAAAGAAGAATACCTCCAGATCCAGGCTGAAGCCACCGTAGTCTTCCACCAGACCCGGCTGGAGATAGATGTCCAGGTCACCCAGTCTGACGCGCTCATCACCCTCGGCCACAGCTTCGAAGAATAAACGGAACACCGCTCCGCTACAGCTACGTTCAGCTAAGACGATTTTGGGCACACGCGCTTGCGAGCTGTAAAACTCCAGCTTCTTTCTGATGTAGGCTATCACCTCATCAGTGGCCTGGATCAGGCCGGGCGCTTCATTATGGGTCATAACTGATAAGTTAAACAATTTACGTTCCAGAACCCGTTTTTTTATTTTGCTGGCAGGGGGTATTATCATCCCGGATTCTGTTTCAACCTGACAAGTCGCTCTTGAGATACGGTCATGATACGGTGATGATACGCTCATGATAATCACCGGATCATGACCGTATCATCACCGTATCTCAATAGGGAGGGATAAGCCACGGCATACTTTGGTTTAATGCCGCTTGATAACTTCGAGCAGCATGGACTTAGAGCAGCAGGACTGAGGAACAATGAAAGGTTGATCTGCATGCTTGCTGCTTGAACTCCTCCGCTTCGCTACGAAGTCCAAGGGTGGAGGGCATCCCCTATGGAGTTGTAAGCGCTATCCCAATTCATTGAAGCCAAACCAGGCTCAAGCATTGAACAAGGCCATAGCGAAGTCACTTACTTCAGGCGCTTACGACTTCATACAGCAGGCCTGCAACGGTGAAAGATGAGGC
>JAJOKA010000061.1 GCA_021206555.1 Candidatus Cloacimonadota bacterium
GAGACGATATCCTAAAATAAGCATCACTATTTAATGAAGCATTCTCAGCAGAGGAAGCTGTTTCACTCGGATATTGGCCTGGATATCTATCAAGATAGGGATAAATGACAATGGGAAAACTGAGACTCTACTCACCGGATCCTTTCTTGGACCATTTTTTCACAATATCCCTCAGATCATTGGCGAGGAAGGGCTTCGAGAGGTAATCTGAAAAGCCATGCTCCATAAATGCAGCTCTTTCTTCTTGCGAGGCATAGGCTGTGAGGGCTATCAGAGGGATATCCTGACACTTGGGAATCTGTTTGATCCGGGTTAGAAGCTGAGTACCATCAATACCTCTGCGCAGATTAATATCCAGCAAGATCAGCTCGTAATCTCCATCTTCCAGCATTTTGAGGGCATCAATTGCGCAAGTGGCATAATCCAGCCGGGCATGACCCTGAAGCATTGTCCTGACCAGGATTTCACATAGTTTGTCGTCATCCACCAGGAGAATATGTGCTGCATTATCCCTATCCGGAGCAAGCGGCAAGTCACTGCTCTTCAGAGCTTTATCGCATCGTGAATCCTCTTCCAAGACGAGGGAATATGCAATCCCAAAGAGAAAGTGCTGCCAATCCCGGGTTCACTGATCAGCTTGATCTCGGCACCCAGAGCTCTGCGAATCGTTCGCAAATTGTGAGCCCCAACCCTGTACCTTCATAGGATCTGTTCCATCCTTCACTGGCCTGACGAAAAGGCTCAAAAATCTGGCCCTGGTGCTCAGCCGTGATCCCAATCCCTGTATCAGATATTGCCAAAATGACCTTTTTCCCCTCATCGGATTCCACTGTGGATAGCTCCGCAACCACCTCTCCTTCATAGGTAAAGGCCAGCGCGTTATTGATCAGCTCGTGAATGATCTTTTCCAGAACTCTGCACATCGGACATCAAGCTCAGCCTGGTGTAGGGCGAACTGAAGCTCAGGTTCAGATTTTTCGCCTGAGCGATGGAGCCAAAGTGTTTGACCGCATTCGCTGTCATAAGCACCAAATCACAGGACTGAGATTGGACTTTGACGTGACCGGAATCTAGTTTGGATAATTCCATAATGTTATTCAGAGTCTTGAGCAGTCTTTTCCCGGAAGCATAGATCATGTTTACCATATCAAGCTCCGGTTCTTCACAGAATCTTTCTTTGAGTAGCTGGGCAAAACCGAGAATCCCATTCAGAGGAGTCCGCAGTTCATGGCTCATATTGGATAAAAAGTTGGATTTCAGGCGGCTGCTTTCTTCTGCAATTCTTTGGCTGGATCAATTCCCTTTCAGCCTGCTTGATGGGGCCGATGTCAATCCCCGTGGTGAGGTTGTACTGTTTGCCTGGATGGTAATCAGATCCGCTGACATCGAATCTCCAAGGGCTGACTTGGTCGTTTGTATAGAGCACTGTCTCCAAATCTCGCACGCAACCATTTTGCATGAGTTGTGCCATGGCCTTTTCCCGGAAGTCAGGATCCATCTGCAGGAGATCAACTATTTTTTTGCCTTTCACGTCGTCTGGCGTGTAGCCGGTTTTAGCGGTGAAGGCCTGGTTCACTTCCAGGTATTCACCGGTCTCCACATCGCTCAAACCAATGATGTTTGGGCTGTTATGAAATGCCTTGAGAAACTTCTCTTCACTCTCTTCCAGCTTCTTTTGAGCGATCTTGCCTTGCGTGATGTCTCTGCTGATATTCAGAAAAGCTGGCTGACCTTGATACTCTATCAATTTCGTTTTGACGTCAAGAGTGATCCATGAACCATCCTTGGCTTGCATCCTGGTTTCGAACCTGCTGGCACCCGTTTGCTTAATCTCTGCAAGCCGCCGTTCAATCTCTTCGATAGGGGTAGCTCTTCCAGATCCCGGATACTCATATTTAACAACTCCTCCCGGGTATAGCCGACTATCTCACCGGCGGCATCATTGACCTCAATGAAATTGGACAATTCCCCATTGGGCAGGAGATACACCAGAGATATGCTATCGTTATTGGCATTAAACAGCTGTTCATAGCGGCCTTGGCTTTCCCGCACCTGTTTTTCCTGATTAATGCGCTCCGTCACATCCGTCAGGAAGCCCTCCAACAGCTTTTCACCGCGTTCGTTCTCAATTCCTTCCCCTTTTCCTCGATCCAGCGCCAGGAACCATCCTTATGTTTTTGCACGATAGACCAGATGAAAGGTCTTGCCTTCAGCGACGCAGTTACTCGCTGTCTCATATATTCCTGCTCGATCATCCGGATGATAAAGCTCCGCAAAACTTAGCTCATCGGAAGTGAAGACTTCTGCCGGATAACCCAATAGATCACTGATGGACTCGCTGATGTATTCCATCTTGTAGCGCTCATCGTTGCGACACAGATAGATAACCCCATGCAGGTTTTCTGCCAGCATGCGAAAGCGAGCTTCGCTTTGCGCCAGCTTGAGCTGAGCGGTTTTGGTCTCATGGATGTTGCGGGTGATGCCCTGAATGCCGATCAGCACACCATTTTCGTCATGAACTCCAGATGCGTTTATGGATACCCATTTTCGGGTGCCATCCTTGTCGTATCGTTCCACTTCCACAACCCGGCCATGAGTGGATTCTGCACCTCTGGTTCGTGCCAATTTCAGTTCCTCAGCAAGCACGCTTTTAATCAAGGCTACAGATTCGGGAGGCATCATGTCGGTTAGACTTTTCTTCTTCCGCACTTCTGGCGGATCTCCCGTCAGATATAACACGGAGGGACTAATGTACAAGATATTCAGGTCCAAATCCGCTGTCCAAAATACCTCGCCAGCTGATTGAGACATGCGCTTGAGTACCTGATATTCGTCCACAAGCGGGTTCGCCTGATTTATCTCAATCCCTTCTGCATTTTGCGGCTTTGTTAAAAAGTCCTTACGTGGCTTAGTCATATCTACTCCCAAACTTTCGTGAACGATGCGGAACGCTTTGTGGCACCCAAAACCACATGCTCTCTATGCTACTAAAAGAGAAACACTTGTGACATCCATGCTCATGCTTAAACGCTACACATTTGCTTAACGCAACAAATGTGAGTGATCACATTTTCCTGTCAACCAAATAATCACGATAGGATTTATGCTGCCCGACCACTTCACAATCCCGCATCGAAGCCGATGGTTACCCCCGCTCTCGACTTACCCATCCACCAGGCAATAACAAATGAGATGGAAAAGAGAACTTAACACAGAAAAAAAGAGTGAAAGACCCACAAACACCTAACACCTCCCTATCGAGATACGGTCATGATACGGTGATGATACGCTCATGAAAATCACCGTATCATCACCGTATCATGACCGTATCTCAATGGGCTGAGATTGGGTGTGAAACTTCATCCTGACCTTTGCACGCGATTTTGCACGCGACTTTGCACGCGACAGGATGTCGCATCCACCTTGGGGTGGCAAGCTCCGCTTGCCATAAAGGCAGAAGGCCTTTCCCTGGAGTTAGAACATTCTGTCACAGCAGATATCCTATAGTGATGATTTCAGCACGCGCATAACAGCAGAATCTTGAGCGATAAGTCCCAGCGGGACGCCATTTTACATGAAAACCAGAGGATTCGACACGTCTCGTGTCGAGCGAGGCCGCAGGCCGAGAAAAGAAAGCAGCTTCGCTGCTTGTGCAGACGAGGACGTCTGCAATCCTCACCCGGTTTTCATTCA
>JAJOKA010000074.1 GCA_021206555.1 Candidatus Cloacimonadota bacterium
GCCTGTTTCAGCATGGATTGCTCAGCTGTTTGTCTAATGGCCAATCCATAGCTATGCAAGCGATAACGCGCGTCGGATACTTTGGCCATGATCCTGCCATCTTTGAGACTCAAAAATCTGCTCTGAGATCGTTCCAGCCGGTATTGCGGTTCCTTGATCAGGTGTTTAATGTTGGTAAGGGCCAAGGTGGCCATATCAAAACGCTGTTGATAGTCCTGCCACAATCTTTGTGGATGGTATCCGGCCAGGCGATGACCGGCCTCGTTCATTTCAGCTTTAGTTTTGCCCACAGCGTGGCTGATAGCCATGTTCAGGCTTTGCCCCATTGAGCCGCAATAAGCCTTCAGATCATCCTTGTTGGGCACCGCGATTTCGGCAGCAGCAGAGGGTGTGGGGGCTCTGAGATCAGCCACAAAATCGCTGATCGAAAAGTCTATTTCGTGTCCCACCGCGGAGATCAGCGGGATCTTTGAGGCAAAGATAGCCCTGGCTAAGGCTTCATCATTGAAACACCAGAGATCTTCCTGCGAACCGCCACCCCGAGTGAGGATGATCAGATCCACCGGCAATACTTCGTTGAAATATCTGATACCCCTGATCAGGCTGACGGGAGCCTCAGCTCCTTGCACCAGAGCGGGATAGACAACTGCTTCCACCGGATAGCGTCGCCGCAGGATGTTCATCACGTCTTGCAAAGCTGCTGAAGTGGGGGAGGTGACGATGCCAATTTTCTGTGGATAGGGTGGCAGCTTCTTTTTTGCCTCATTAGCAAAGAGCCCTTCTGCTTGCAGTTTACGTTTGAGCGCTTCGAAGCGGGCATGCATATCGCCCAATCCGGCCGGAACCATTGTGGATACGTTCAGATTGTAGGTACCACCCTTCTCATATAGGGTGATCTTGCCAAAGCAGACCACGCTCTGCCCGTTCGCGGGCTTGAAATCCAAACGGTAGTTCGAATTCTTGAAAAAGGTGCAACGCAGGGTGGCGTATTCATCCTTGAGGTTGAAATACATATGCCCCGAACTGTGATGCACAAAGTTTGAGATTTCCCCTTTTACATAAAGCGGCTCAATGCTGCTCTCGATTACCTGCCGGATGTGCCGGGAGATCTCAAATACGCTGAAGACGTTGTTACTATCCATATCCGCGCAGAAAAAGCGCAAGCGGGAATTTTGTCAATAGCCTTGGGCTTCAGTTCAAAATCAAAGTATTCAGATCCAGCTTCGGAACGTGGTGCCGATCCTTTTCATCTCGCCAGTATTCGATGTTTCCTTCGCCGTCGATGCTGTCCACCACCACTTCTTCAGCAGGATAACCCAATGCCAGAGTAAGCATGATCTCCATGCCCTGGGGTAGCCCCAATTCCCGATGCAGACGCTCTCTATCCATTGAGGCGATCATGCAGCCTCCCAGGCCCAGGCTGCAAGCGCCCAACATGATGCTCTGAGAAGCTATACCGCAATCAAAGTAGTGAAACTTTGTAGCGTTATGCGGCGCAAGCACCAGGATGTATGCCGCCGGACGTCCCCGTAAAGGGGGCCATCCCATTCCTTTAAGTAATTCGCCCACTTCAGACAGGGGAAGATCTTTTCACAATCCGCGCCACTCTCAATCAGCCAATATCTGAGATTTTTGCAAGTTCGCCGCGCTGGGTGAAAGCCTTGCCAAATCCACCAAATCCCTGAGTGTCTGCCTCTTAATCGATTTAGATTCATAAAACCTGCGATAGCTTCTGCTGTGTAGAACTAACTGACGGATCATGATCACCTCCATGCTCTTGATGACTATAGTATACTCAGATTTCACTTGCTTGACAATGAATATATCGGATCAAGCATCCACGGGGTCATACCTACCCCGGTTCATATTGAGATATGGTCATGATACGGTCATGATACGGTCATGAAAATCACCGTATCATGACCGTATCATGAGCGTATCTCAATAGGGAGGGGTTAGGTGTTAGTGGTTAGTGGTTAGTGGTTAGTGGTTAGGTGTTTGTGATTACTTCGTGATGATCACTCTTTTTGTAGTCTGATTGCCTTGTTGGTTGGAAACGCGGATAAGGTAGATCCCATTTGTCAATCCGGGTATTTCCAGCTCGATATTCCCTGCCTGCCAATCGGAGGTTTTGGTTTCGCTCGTCAGCAGGATTTGCCCTTTGAGGTTATAAACTTGCACCCGATCCGGAACCCGTCTATCAGCTGTAGCCAGTGCTATGCTGATCTTGCCACCACCCCCGGGATTGGGATACACATTCAAGTCCCAGATATCGCTATCCGGCTCGGGTATATATTCGTCCTCTATTCCCACCGTAGTGTCTTTGAGCTCCGCGTTACCGCTGTAGATATAAATGAAGCCTGGCCACCTGGCTGGCATGCCATCAAAGAAAGGTGAGGAAATCGCCAGATCGCAGTAGCCATCACCATTGAAATCACCGGCAGCTTTACCCCAGCCAAACCCCATACCCCCATACTGCGGTGGGTAGATGGTCAAATCCACCGTGCCATTGAACTGCGCCCCTCCCAGCCAGATGCCTGCCTTACCATCCCAAAAGGCATCATCGTGGTCGGTACCAACGATATCTTCATAGCCATCTCCATTAAAGTCCCCATGTCTTAGGGTTGGATGCGAGCCTTGCCATCCAAAATAAGTTCCATATAGGATAACATCCCAGGCCGGACTCAAATCGCTGTTACCAAACCAGATATTGGCCGATTCATTCAGGAATAGGAAAAAATCATCCGTCTCATCTCCATTGACGTCCCCTACAGGGCAGGCTTCATGCACTGTTAATCCTTGGTAGTTATCGCAAACGATCAGGCTGTCCAGTTCCGGGAAAGCATCGCTCCCAAAAAACACCGTATAGCGTTTACCGTTGGCGTCTTGTGATAACAAATGAAAGTCGTCTACTCCATCCCCATTGACGTCTCCGATCCCGTTCAATTGGAGATAACTCTGCGGCCAATAGTTACTGGGGAAGAGGATATGCTCGTTTGGGCCATTACTGCTACCCAGCAATATCGCTGTTTCTTGATAAGACTTCCCCAATCTATTATAGCGTAAACCCAAATCATCAAAACCATCATTATTGATATCACCCAGAGGGACTGCGCCAAACTGATCAAGTCCGTCTGCGCAGGCTACATTGAGGACGTAGTCCGGCTGGCCGGTGGGCACTTCCTTCCCGTAAAACACATACAGGCTGAAAAACTCACCCGTTTCACCGGGGATGTTTCTGGGAAAGGTGAACATCAGGAAATCATCTTTTCCATCCCCATTTACATCGCCTGCGTTATTCAGAAAACCCCAGAATTGTCTTAACCATTGTCCTGGGAATGCGTAATCGGCAACATCATCAAATCCCGGTCCACCCATAAACAAAGAAAGCTTGCCCCAAGGAGCGTTCGAGTCATAGACTCCCGTTGGATTCCAACCCAAAGCTGAAGCAATTAAGTCATCATAGCCATCACCATTGTAATCCAGGCTCACCATCGTGTGTCCCATGTAGGAACCATTAAACTCCCCATCTATGCGGAAGAGTAAATCCATGTGGTTTACGCCACCCAATCTGCCGATAAAGAGCAGGGCTAAGATGAGCACTGATAAGCTTACGCGTTTCACGTTTCCTCCTTTTTCCATGTGGCCGGAGTCGCATAGTGTAAAACTTGTGACGAGCCAAGTCCTATATTACAAAGGTCATAATCTGCTGATGCTTGTCAACATAAAATCTGTCAATGTAATGTAGCATTCCGATGCTGCGAGAAGCCTATTGGGCTGCCATGCTCTGCTTGGCAGATTCAGGTGTAGTCGCTTATTCGAAAAGGCCTCTGGCTTTTGTGGCACGGATCGTGCCACCCCAGGGTAGACGCGAAATTTTTGTCGCATGAATGAGATAAAAACGTCAGGATGACGTTTCCACTCTCAAACGTCAGGATGACGTTTCCACAAGAGTGGCGGTCAAAAGGCTCTACGTGGCAAAGCAAGATGACAATCTGCTTGACAGAAACAGCCTATCGACAAAGTGAAGAAAAAGCAATTTTGAGGTGAAGCATGAAATATTTTCGCAAGCTAATCGGTGAAAAATGTTACTTGTCTCCGGTGTCCCTGGAGGATGCCGAGCGTTATACGGAATGGGTGAATGATCTGGAGATCGGGCAATTTGTGCTCTTTGCCACCCAGAACTTTGATGTTGAGCGCGAGCGGGAAGCCCTTAGACAATTGATGCGCAACGATGTGGTGTTTGCCATCGTAGAAAAGGACACGAACAAGGTGATCGGCAATTGCGGCTTGCATGGGATCAACGAAGTGCACCGTAGAGCGGTGTTCGGCATCTTCATCGGCGAAAAGACCTATTGGAATCAAGGCATCGGCGCGGAAGCCACAGCCTTGATCCTGGATTATGGATTTAACATACTGAACCTGAAGAGCATCAGTCTGGAAGTGGTGGCTTTCAATAAACGTGCCGCGCGTTGTTATGAAAAAGTTGGTTTTAAGCTGGTGGGAACCAGGCGCAAGTCCGCCTTCATGGCCGGAGAATATCACGACGTTTTGGTTTACGATATCCTAAATGAAGAATTCGAAAGCCCCTATGTGCGCAAGGTCTTTGAATATTCGATCAGCGATGAGGCCGGACGCAGCAAGATTACGATAGTCTAGCGATGTTTCGTAAGATCAAGGGACAACAGCAGGTGATCGACCTGCTCACCAGCGCGATCCACAACGAGCGCATCTCACAGGCCTACCTTTTCCATGGCTCTGACGGAGTGGGCAAATTCATCACCGCGCTCTATTTTGGCATGGCGCTCAATTGTCTTTCCAGCAATGAATATCGTCCTTGTGGGGTCTGCGCGTCCTGCCACAAGTTTTTGTCATTTGAACATCCGGATTTTATCTATCTGTTTCCCACCATCAATCTGAAACTCATCCGGAGGGGGGAGATCAAGGACAAAGAACTCTCACCCAGTATCAGGCATATATCCAAAACAAGATAGACAGCCCCTGGCAGGACTACTATTTCAGTGGTTCCACCGAGATTCGCAAGGAAAGCATCAGCCTTTTGATCAAGCGCCTTGAGCTCTCGATCCATGAAGGCGACTATCGCATCGTGATCATCGAAAACGCGGATATGATGAACACGGCTACGGCCAATGCCTTTCTCAAGACCTTGGAGGAACCGCCCCCAAACACGGTGATCATCCTGATTACAGAGCGTTTGCCACAACTCTTGCCCACCATATTGTCCCGCTGTCAGCCTGTGTATTTCAAGCCATTGTCCCAGGCAGTGATCCAGGAAATCCTCTTTGAGCAGTTTGCGGTGGATACTCAGGTGGCCAAAAGTGCTTCCCGCATTAGTGGGGGAAACCTCAAGACGGCCATCAGGATCGCGCAGGACAGTAGTAATACTACCCGCATCAAAGCCTTTGAGATGTTGGATCTGGCGGCAAACAATGCCACTCTCGATTATTTAAACAGCATGGGTAAGAGCAAGGAAGGCGCGGATCAGATAAATGATCTGATTGCCTATCTGGGTGTGATCGTGAATGATCTGGCCATCGTGCAATACGCCCCGGATGAGATCACCAATCTGGATAAAACCGAGCTTCTGCAAAATCTGGCCAATGAATCGGTTACAGAGCGTGTGCCGGACTTCCTGCTCAAACTGGATGATTACTCCCGCAAGCTGGATGGTAATGTGAATCCGGCCTTATTGCAATTGAACCTGTTTCTCAGCTTGCGCAATCTGCTGATCAAAAGCTAATGAGTGAAAAGCGACTGGCCAGAAACATCAGCGTGATGAGCATCGCGATATTCCTAAGCCGGGTTTTAGGCTTGGCCCGGGATACAGTGATGGCCTTTTTCTTTGGTGGGGGATATCTGAACGATGCCTTCAATGTGGCCTACAATATTCCCAATCTCTTGCGCCGGCTCTTTGGCGAGGGAGCTCTTTCCACGGCTTTTGTCCCCATCTACAACGAGATCGGAGTAAAGCAGGATCGCGCAAAACAGATCGATTTTGCCCTCAATATGCTGAGCATTCTCACTCTTTTTCTTTTGGCTTTGACCGCTATCGGGATGATCGGCGCGCCCCTCATCGTCAGGCTCCTCTATCCGGGACTGAATGAAGCCAGCAGCATTGTGGCCATCAAGCTCACCCGCATCATCTTTCCTTATCTCTTTTTCATTGGTTTGTCTTCTACCTTCATCGCGATCCTGAATTCCCATGAATACTTCTTTATGACCGGGCTTTCCAGCGCGCTGCTCAATATCGGTATGATCCTCAGCGTGGTGATCCCCATATTGGATATGGAAGCTTCCGGCAGAAGAATTGATCTATGTGGCCGGATGGGGAGTGTTTATCGGAGGTTTCTTGCAAACGGTGGTCAATCTGCCCTATCTGAGGAAGGTGGGCTATCGGATGAAGGTGATCGTCAGTTTCAGCGGTTCTGCCCTGGCCACGCTCTGGAAACGCTTTGTGCCCAGTATGATCGGCATCGGAATCCGAGAGATCAATCTCATCGCGGACGCTTTGATGGCCAGCTTTTTGCCCATCGGCAGCATCACCGCGTTGGGCTATGGTAACCGATTGATGCAGTTGCCTTTGGGCATCTTTGCCATCTCTGCTTCTACCGCTGTCTTGCCCATGTATTCCAAGTATGTGAGCAATAAAAACTATAGTGAACTATCCAAAGGCATGCGCTTTACCAGCTTGAACCTGGCTTATATCATGCTGCCTATCACTACTTTAATTATGGTTCTGGCTCCGGATTTTTGTGGATATTCTTTTCAGTCGTGGCGCTTTTTGACCACAGAGCAGCAGTGATGACTTCGCAAGCTTTGATCTATTACTCTTTGGGACTGATCTTCTATAGCCTCAATCAAACTCTTACTCCGCTCTTTTACGCGCATGGCGATACCAAGACTCCGATGAAACTGGCCGCATTGATCGTTGTGCTCAATATCGCGCTGAACTTCATCCTGATGCAGTTTATGGCGCATCGGGGTCTGGCGCTTTCCACTTCGATCACCGCATTGATCAATTATCTTCTCTTAAGACGGCTGATCCTGAAGAAGCTTCCGCACGTGAGCTTTGCGGGTATCTATGACAATGTGGTCAAATGTGCCGCGCTCTGTCTCTTGCTTTACTTTGGCGGATCCTGGCTCAGCGCTTCCTTGCCGCTTTATAGCAAAATTGGACTCTTGCTCAAAGTCGCAATCGTAAGTTCACTAAGCCTTGGCCTCTTCTATCTTTTGGGTCTGACGTTTAAACTCAGCTACTTTCGGGAAGCCACTGATAGCCTATGCAAACGCCTACTGCGCAAATAGCCGAAAAGATCGCTTTTCTGCCCGACAGCCCGGGCATTTATCTGTGGAAAGATGCCAAAGCTGAGGTGATCTATGTGGGCAAAGCCGTATCCCTGAAAAACCGGATCAAAAGCTATCTGAGTTCTGCTCCCAAGGATCCCAAAACCGAGCAACTGGTGAAGCATATCGCGGATCTGGATTTTATCATTACCAATAGCGAAGCCGAGGCCTTTTTGCTGGAAGCTACGCTGATCAAGCGACATCAACCCAAATATAACATCCTGCTCAAGGATGATAAGCAGTATCCCTATGTTAAGGTAACTTTGAACGAGGATTTTCCCAGGGTGTTTGTTACGCGGGACATCATCAAAGACGGCTCCCGCTATTTTGGGCCCTATACCGATGTAAAATCGCTAAGGCGCACCTTGCGAAACTTTGAATGGCTCTTTCCCATCCGGGATTGCAAGCGTAAGATTCCCATCGGCAAAGTGGTCTTCAGCAAGGCCTGCATCAACTATCAATTGGGCAAATGCAGCGCGCCTGCATCGGCAAGATCTCGCAGGGGCAGTATATGCTGATCGTGAACAAGATGATCAGGTTCTTTGAAGGAAAATACGAAGAAGTGCTAAGCGAATATCGAGACGAGATGAATTCCCTGGCCAGTGATCTGAAGTTTGAAGAAGCGGCTAAGCTGCGGGACCGCATCCTGGCCATCGAAAGCATCCAAAAACGACAGACTGTGTTCTACGCGGATAAACGTAATATCGACATCGTGGGCTTTTATCAGGAAGAGAGTGACGCCGTGTGCCTGCTCCTGCGCATGCAGGAAGGCTCCATCATCAATACCGAAAACTATCCCCTGAAAAACGTGGCCATGAAAGTAGAGAAAAGATCCTGACCTCCTTCCTCAAGCTGCATTATGCCCAACGGGATGAACTGCCCGATGAGATCCTGCTGCCTTTCGAGCCGGAGGATTATGAGGCTCTTTCCGTTTGGCTAAGAAATCGCTTGATGCTGCCCCAAAGAGGAGAGCGCAGCAAACTGCTGGCCATGGCCAAACGCAATGCTTTCCATCTGATTGAGGAAAAGAAACTGGCCCATCTGCGCAAAGCAAATCGCACCATCTTCCCGATTCAGGAACTAAAAGAAAGTCTGGGGCTGGCCAAGTTGCCCCGCAAAATCGTCTGCATGGATATTTCCACTATTCAAGGCACGGATACCGTCTCCAGCGCGGTATATTTTGAAAATGGCAAGGCCAAAAAGAAGTACTATCGCCACTACATCATCGTTCCATCGATACCCAAAACGACTACGCTGCCTTGCAGGAAACCCTCACTCGCTTTTTGGCTGAGCTGGAACGGGAGCCGGAGATGAAGCCGGATATCTTTATCATCGATGGTGGCAAAGGACAACTGAATGCCAGTCATAAGGTACTGGAGGATTCAAGCTTCAACGACATCCACATCGTATCATTGGCCAAGCGCGCGGAGGAGATCTTCGTGCCGGGGCATAGTGAATCCGTGATTCTACCCCGCTCATCCTCCGCTCTGCGATTGGTAACCACTATTCGGGATGAAGCTCACCGTTTTGCCATCACCTTTCATCGCAGCAGAAGGAGTAAACGCACCTTGGTGAGCGAATTGGAAGAAATCCCCGGCGTGGGGGAGAGCACCAAATTCCTGCTATTAAAAGAACTCGGCAGCGTTGATGCCGTAAAAGATGCCTCGGTAGAACGACTCACCGAGATCAAAGGCATCGGAACCAAATCTGCCCAAATCATCTATGACTACTTTCATAAGGAGTAATGTATGAAATACCGCACTATGCCCAAATCCCCAGATAAACTCTCGATTCTCGGCTTCGGCTGTATGAGATTTCCCACCAACTCAGACGGGAAGATAGATGAAGTCCCCAGCCTGGCCATGCTGCATGAGGCATATAGTAAAGGTGTGAACTATTTTGACACAGCATGGGGCTATCACAATGAAGAAAGTGAGCCCTTTGTGGGTAAGTTCCTGGCTCAGATAGATCGTTCCAAGGTTTTCGTGGCCACCAAGCTCCCCTGTTGGCTGATTAAAACGCGTGCCGATATGGATAAGTATCTGGCTGATCAGATTCAGCGCCTGGGCGTGGATTACATTGATTATTATCTATTGCATGCCTTGAATAAACGCAGCTATGCCGAGATGAAGAAGCTTGGTGTTTTCGAGTTTTTAGCATCAGCCAAAGCAGATGGCAGGATCCGCTATGCAGGATTCTCCTTTCATGACGATTATCACACCTTTAAAAAGATCGTGAATGCCTGGGATTGGGATTTTACCCAGATCATGCTGAACTATCTGGATACTCATTATCAGGCCGGTCTCAGAGGCATGAAACTTGCTGCCGATAAGGGCTTGGGGATCATCAGTATGGAACCTCTTCGCGGCGGTAAACTGGTGCAAACCATGCCTTCTGAAGTAGCCAAAGTATGGGGTAGCGATCCTCGAAGCCCGGTACAGCGCGCTTTGGAATGGGTCGTGGACATTCCTGAATGTACTGTGTTACTATCCGGAATGTCTTCAATGGAGCAGCTGCAAGAAGACTTGAGGCATGCCAACAAGGCCAAGACTAAATGGACTGGACGAGAAAGCCCTGAAGCGTTATCGTCAGGCCCGCAGAGCGTATCTCAAGAAGATCCCGGTGCTCTGCTCCGAATGCCGCTATTGTATGCCTTGTCCACATGGGGTGGCCATCCCTGCGAATTTTGGCATGTATATGGAGGCCAGGATGTTTGAAAATCGCGAGCGGCAACAATGCTGAATATGAATCCTTCATCCCTGAAGCAAACCGGGCAGACAAGTGCGTCCAATGTGGCGAGTGCTTACCCAAATGTCCGCAGCATCTACAGATCAATAAATGGATGCCCATTATTGCCAGTTACTTTGAAAGCTAACATCAAAAGAGCTGGACTGAAGAAACACACGTGCGTCGAACAAGACTCCTGAGTAATCGTAGGTACATTAGCCGATTATCACTGTTTGTCAGATCATCCCGAAATAGCTACCTACAGGCAAGTACAGAATATACTTGACAGGATAAAGAAATTGCGCAAAGCATACACAAACGATTTTGATTGCCAAGGAACGATATGCTAAACTACGGAATTATCCTGGATTTACTAAAACAAGAAGTGGTGCCCGCAATGGGCTGCACCGAGCCAGCTGCGGTGGCTCTGGCAGCTGCGTATGCGGCAGATGTGTTACCCGGCGATATCTTGCAGGCCATAATCAAGGTTAGCCCTGCTGTGCTTAAAAACGGTATGGGCGTCGGGATTCCCGGCACTGGTCTGATCGGTTTAGAAATCGCTGCCGCTTTGGGTCTGGTGGTGGCAGATCCCCGCAAAGAGCTACAGGTTTTGGCCGATGTTTCTGAAGCACAGATTGATCAGGCAAAAGCCTTGCTCGAAGCTAATAAGCTGAGTATCGATCTGCATGCCTCAGATGATAAAGTGTATATCGAAGTTTTAGCAAATGACGGGATCCACCATGCCCGCGCGGTGATCCGTTGGCGCCATTCATGGCTGCACCGTTTGGAGCTGGATGGGCAGGTACTGAAGTATCAGGAATTGGGGGACACAATGGACAAAGCCCTGATTCTTCCCACCCAATTCAGCCTGCGTGATTATTATGATTTTTCCGAGTCCGTTTCCTATGAAGAGCTCTTACAGATCGATCTGGGCGAGAAGATCAACCGCCTGATTGCTGACTATGGTTTGGCGCAATCCTCCGGCATCTCAGTGGGCAAAATGCTGATGCAGCAGATTGAAGACGGACTCCTGGGTAACGATATGCATCATTACGCGATGGCGCTCACTGCTGCTGCCACTGATGCCCGGATGAGCGGTTGCACTCTGCCCGTGATCTCCAATACCGGCAGTGGAAATCAAGGATTATCCATCACTCTGCCGATCATTGCTGTAGCCGAAAAGCTGGACTCCCCTCATGAAGCTACTGTTAGGGCCTTAGCTTTGGGGCATCTTGTAAGCGTGCATATCAAAGCCAAGATCGGGGTTCTCTCCTGTCTTTGCGGTTGCCTATCTGCTGCCGCGGGAGCAGCTTGCGGCATCGTGATGCTTTTGGGAGGTGACTATGAGAAGGTTGAATATGCCATCAAAAACATGATTGGCAACACTGCCGGCATGGTATGTGACGGTGCCAAAGAAGGCTGTTCACTGAAGGTGGCCACCAATACTTCAGCTGCTGTCCAGGCCGCTCTTTTGGCCAATATGGGCAAATGTATATCTGCCAATGATGGGATCATCACGGACGACATCGACGAGACCATCGACAATCTGGCCCGATTCGTGAATTCAGGCATGGAGAATGCCGATTCCACGATACTTTCCATCATGTTAAACAAAAAGAATCATAAAGAGGAAAAGCATGTCCACTAACGTTTTTCAAGTCTCTCTGGAAGCACATTGCCTCCCGATCCCGTGTTTGACCCGGGAATCCGCCGAGCACCGGACAGAGGACTGAAGCTCACTCAAGCTGAGATCAAGCAAGCTCTCAAAAATGCTCTGCGCTATATTCCGCAAGAGTTGCACAAATCAGTTGCCCCGGAATTCTTACAAGAACTGAAGAGCATGGGACGCATCTATGGTTATCGCTGGCGCCCGCCGGCAAGCTATCCGGCAAAGCCATTGAAGAATATAAAGGCATCACAGCGGCCAAGGCCATGCAGGTGATGATCGATAACAATCTGGATTTTGATATTGCTCTATATCCTTACGAGTTGGTTACCTATGGCGAAACCGGACAGGTGTGTCAGAACTGGATGCAGTATCGCCTGATCATGAAGTATCTGGAAGTGATGACCGAGGAGCAGACCCTGGTGGTAGCCAGCGGTCACCCCGTCGGCCTCTTTCCCTCAAGCGTAAATGCCCCCAGAGTGATCTCCACCAATGGTCTGGTGATCGGCAAATGGGATAACCCCGAAGAGTTCAAACGCCTCACCGCTCTTGGTGTGGCAAACTACGGTCAGATGACGGCCGGAGGCTGGATGTACATCGGCCCTCAAGGCATTGTGCATGGAACCTATATCACGCTGCTCAATGCCGGCAGAAAATACCTTGGGATTCCGGTAGAAAAAGACTTGTCCGGTGTGCTCTATATCTCATCCGGATTGGGTGGGATGAGCGGCGCGCAAGCCAAGGCTGTGGAAATTGCAGGCGGGATCGGCATCCTCGCAGAAGTGGATTATAGCCGGATTGAGACTCGTCACAGTCAGGGCTGGGTGAGCAAAGTATCACATGATCTGGCTCAGATATTTGCCTGGGTCGATGAAGCCAGGATATCACAAAAGCCGCTTTCCATAGCCTATCACGGCAATGTGGTGGAGCTTTTGGAATATGCGGATCATCACAATATCAAGTGCGAATTGATCAGCGATCAAACTTCCTGCCATGCCGTCTATGAAGGTGGCTATACTCCGGCAGGGTACAGCTTTGAAGCAGGGCGCAAGCTCTTGGAGCAGGATAGTTCTGCTTTCAAGACAGCGGTGGATGTATCCCTGAAGCGGCACTACCGCGTAATCAAAAGCCTTTGCGCCAAAGGATCCCGATTTTGGGATTATGGTAATAGCTTCATGGCCTCCGTCTTTGATGCCGGGGAAACCGACATTGCCAAAGACGGCCTGAGCACCAACGAGGGCTTTATCTGGCCTTCCTATGTGGAAGACATCATGGGTCCAATGTGTTTTGACTACGGCTATGGGCCCTTCCGCTGGGTTTGCCTCTCCCGCAAAGATGAAGACCTGCGTAAGACCGATGCAGCTGCAGCAGCCCTGATCGACCCCAAGCGACATCCTATGGATCGGGACAATCACCATTGGATCGTAAATGCCGAAGAAAACGCCCTGGTGGTGGGCACAAAGGCCCGCATTCTCTACGCCGATGAAGAAGGCCGGGTGCGCATTGCCTTGAAGTTCAACGAGATGATTCGCAAAGGTGAGATCGGCCCAGTGATGCTGGGACGTGATCACCCACGATGTGTCCGGCACGGATTCGCCCTTCCGGGAAACCGCCAATATCTATGATGGTTCAAACGTGATGGCTGACATGGCCACTCATTGTTTTGCCGGTAACATTGCCAGGGGCATGAGCCTGGTGGTTCTTTCCAATGGGGGAGGAGTGGGCATCGGACGCAGCATCAATGGCGGCAACGGGATTGTACTGGATGGCAGCGAGCGCATGGAATGAAGTGATACGCAAAGCGCTGTCCTGGGATGTGATGGGTGGAGTAGCCCGACGCAATTGGGCGCGCAATGCAGCAGCGGTGATCACCTCCAGGAAGTGGAACGATGACCACTCAAGCGAAGGAGCCATAACCATTCCACATCCGGCTGATGATGATTATCTTGATTCATTAATCTAATAAAGGAAGTGAAGCTATGCTGAACCTATTTGTCAAAGCCATGAAAGCCGAAGGGCTCTCTCAGATGGTCATTCGCACCTTTTCAGCTTATTACGAAGCGCTCGTGAAAGGAGAAAGCGGCAAAATCTCAGGTGTTCAGGCTCCCGGGGCTGAGCAATTGATCGGCTATGAGCAATTGATGGGCAAGGAGCGGAATGATCTGTTGAAGAGCATTGCTGTGATCAAGCTTAATGGCGGATTGGGTACCAGCATGGGGCTTTCGCAAGCCAAATCCCTGCTTCCCGTGAAGGGAAACATGAACTTTTTGGACATCATCACCAGACAGATCCTGACCCTGAGATCGGCGCTGGGTTATCCGGTGCAATTGATGTTTATGAATAGTTTTGCCACCGAAGAGGATACGATCAAATACCTGGCCAAATATCCCGATCTCTTCAAGCAGGATTTACCCCTGTCTTTTGTTCAAAACAAGTTTCCCCGCATCACGCAGGATGGCTTTCTGCCCTTTGAACACCCTGATAAGCAGCAACGCTGGAATCCGCCCGGGCATGGTGATATCTTCACCGCGCTCTCAGAAAAAGGGATATTGGATGGACTGATCGCAACCGGTTATCGCTATGCCTTTGTGTCCAATGCCGACAATCTGGGAGCTTCTGTGGATACCGCGATCGCAGCATATATGGAAGAGCACAATATCCCCTTTGTGATGGAAGTGTGCAAACGCACGGAAATGGATAAAAAAGGCGGGCATTTGGCAGTGGATAGTTCAGATCAATTGCTACTGCGTGAGATTGCTCAATGCCCCCCCTCCGAGCTGGATGATTTTCAGAATATCGACAAGTTTTAGCTACTTCAATACCAATAATCTGTGGATTGATCTCAAAGCTTTGGAATGGCATCTGATCACCAATGATAATCTGATGCTTTTGCCCTGATCGTGATCCAAGACGGTGGATGGCACACCTGTGTTCCAGCTGGAGACAGCCATGGGAGCAGCCATCAGCAGTTTTTCCGGTGCCAAAGCCTTGGTAGTGCCTCGCGAACGCTTTGCCCCAGTGAAGAAAACCACAGATCTTTTGGCCATCTGGAGCGACGCGTATGAGCTTAATGACCAATACCAGATTCAACTGAAGCGAGGTCTTTCTTCTGCCCCACTGGTTGAACTGGATGCCACATATTATGATACGATCGATAAATTGAGTAGCCGATTCAAAGATGGAGTTCCCTCTCTGATGGCTTGTAAAGAATTACGCATCAAGGGCGATGTGAGCTTTGGAGCGGACGTGATCTGCGATGGCAGAGTATCCATCACAGCTGAAACTCCCACCAGGATCACCAATCGCCTGCTTGCGGGTGAGCTGAGATATTAAACATTGTAGACGCGACATCTTGTCGCATAATAAACGTCAGGATGACGTTTCACTAAGAGTGGATGTGACATCTTGTCGCATAGCACAAGCAAACGTCAGGATGACGTTTCCACAAGGAGAATAGATGGTTTCCAGAGCTACTAAGATACGGCTGGGAGTGTTTCTGGCAATTGGCAGCATCGTAATCCTGCTTTTTGTCATTGCTGTTGCGGGCAATCGGCTCACTCAGAAGTGGGATACATATTACATCATGTTTCAAAACTATCCTGTCAGCGGATTGCAAGTAGGCGGAACCGTAAACTACCAGGGTATCAAAGTGGGACAGGTTGCCGCGATTAAGATTGATCCAGAGGATGTGAGCAAACTGATCGTTACCATCGATATAGAGCAGGGAACCCCGATCAAATCAGATACAGAGGCTGTATTGAGCCTGGTTGGTATCACCGGCCTCAAAGCTGTGGAGATAAAAGGCGGCACTAATGAAGCCGCAACCATGCAACCCGGCACATTCATCAAGGCCGGCTCCTCCATGTTGGATGATTTCTCTGACCGCGCCCTTTCGATTGCCGAAAAGATTGATCTGATCGCCACGAACATCGGGGATATGACCGGCAGCCAAAACCAGGAGAACATTACCAAGATACTGAGTGAGACCAGTCTGCTCTTGGCAGATACCAGAGCCAACCTTAGCGGTACATTGGAGTCGCTGAATCTGATAGCTCAAAACACAGCGGCGTAACGGATGACTTCAGTAAAACCTGGAAAAACTGACAAATAACCTCACAGATAACCTGAATTTGATCAGTCTGTCCACTGTGAATACTCTGGACAGTCTGGCTCTGAACCTGAACCAGAGCCTGGATGCTCTCACCCGGGAAAGCACACTATTGGTCAGCGATGCTCGCACCAACCTCAACAAGCTGGGCCTACACACAGACACCATGATAATAGAATCCACCGGACATATCGCCGAGATTAGCACCAAGATCAATGCCTCATTAGATGGCATCAACAAGCTGATCAATTCCGAGGAGTTCGGACTCCTGGTGACCAATATCGGAGCCTTATCCGGGCAACTGGCCAAGGCCGATTTTGTGGCCATGGTGAATAATCTCAGCAGCACAGTCCAACGCACGGGCACTCTGGTAAACACGGTCAATCGAACAATACTCAGGAATCAGGACAACATCATGGAAACCATGGACAACCTGCGGGAAACCAGCAACAATCTGAATGAATTTTCCCGTCAAATCGCTGATAACCCAGCTGTGATGCTGCGGGGCAACTAAGGAGCTTGCATTATGAAGAATATCTATCTGATCCTGGCAACATTGATTTTGGTGCTGCTCTCGGCTTGCAGCATTGGTGGCAAAAGGCAAGAGACAAATTACTATGTGCTGGATTATCAACCCAGTACCGAACGAGCTGAATTGCGCATGAATGTTTCCAATGGCAAAGTGCTGCATGTACTGAATACAAATGTAAACCGCACCTACAACCGCAATCAACTTGTAGTAAAAGAAAGCTTCTACCAGGTTCAGTTTTTGAACAATGAGCTTTGGGCAAACCGGCTCACCGATGCCGTGCCAAACATCATCAGCAGACGCCTCCGCTCCTATAATATCTTTTCAAACGTTACCCGCACCATCGGCGACACAGATCCCCATTACTATCTGGAAACCAGCATTTTAAACATCGAAAAGATTCGTGATTCCAACCCCAGAGCGTTTTTGCGCATTGAGTTCGTGCTCAGAGACAGCACTTCCGATAGGGTGATCTTAACTCATCGCAATGATCGTTATCAGGAGTTACACGACGATAGCTATGTCTATCTGGTGCAATCCTTCAACAACATGATCATGGAAGAGACCAATACCTTTGCGGCCATGTGCATTATGCATTTCTCCGGCAGACCGGCAGGGCGACAAAGACCGGATTTTTGGAAAGCATCAGCGCTCCGGAGAAGTTTTTCTTTGAACAACTCAGCATCAACGAATCATATCAGGAATTCGGAGAATTGGTGCTCCGAACCAAGCAACGAACTTCAAACTCCATAACCTATAGGGTAGAAGGGCTGGATAGCCTGAACACCAAGATCTCGGAGGACATCGGCGAGTTCAATGAACCTATGCTGTTAGTGCCCGGACGTTATCGCATTGTTACCGGCCATAATGCGGACGTGGTCGAGATCGTGGATGTGCATCCCCGGATGCGCACGGTCTTGAACCGAAGCTGGAGCGAGCTGAAAGTACGGATCATGGATACATCCCAAAACAGGGTACGTCAGCTATACCGGCTTTGGATGCAAAGCGACAATGATAGTGATTATGGCTACAAAGACGTAGGCCTGGATGTGAGTATCGGCGATGATGAGTATGGTATCGACCACAAGACCTGGATCCTGCCCGCGGGAAAAATACATGATAACCCTTGGGGGCAGTGGTTGGAGCGACTTAAGGGATTTTGCCACCATAACGCTCAATGAAGGTGACAGCCAGACCCTCACTGGATAATTCCGTCA
>JAJOKA010000154.1 GCA_021206555.1 Candidatus Cloacimonadota bacterium
CAAAGAAATCGGAATCATCCGGCGTGGAGTAGCCCCCGTGGAAGTAGTGATCCTGCATCCTGAGAATGGCGAAGACACGGACGAGCTGGCCTCGAGGTAGCGCCAACGAACTGATAATAATACTACCATCAAACCAGGCCCCCAAATTATGCTTCATCTCCCTCTCAAAATCAGCCCTCTGGTTCGTGAATCCTTGACCATGAACAAGCCTGTTCTGGCTCTGGAATCCACGGTGATAACCCATGGTTTGCCCTATCCTCAGAACTTTGATACCATGCAAGCTTTGGAAGCGGAAGCCTGGCCCGAGGGTGTCGTCCCGGCCACTATCGCCATCATCAAAGGCAAGTGCTGCGTGGGACTGGAAAAGCAGGATAAAGAATATCTGACTGAGCTTTTCCGAAGCGGGAACCAGGCTGAACTCACCAAGATATCCATTCGTGATATCCCGCAAGCTCTGGTGCAAGGCCTAAGCGGGGGCACAACGGTCTCCGCTACCATGCTGCTGGCCTATGAAGCCGGAATCAGGGTCTTTGCCACCGGTGGCATCGGCGGAGTGCATCGGGGTTGGCAAGATTCATTTGATATCTCTTCTGATATCGATGCTTTGGCAAAGATCCCCGTAGTCGTAGTCTGCGCCGGTTCAAAAGCAATTCTGGATATCGAGGCAACTTTGGAAGCTCTGGAAAGCCGCAGCGTCCCGCTGATTGGCTGGCAAACCAAAGAATATCCCACCTTTTACTCACGCGCAAGCGGGATCGAGATTCCCCAAGTCAGCTCTGCGCAAGAGATTGCCGATATCTTTCGCCTGATGCAAAGCTGTAAAGCGCTACAGACCGGGCTTTTGGTGGCAAATCCCATCCCTTCCGAGTATGAGATTCCATTTTGCGAGATCGAGCTCACATCCAGCAAGCTGTAGCAGAGGCTAATGCTTTGAATATCAACGGAAAAGAGCTAACTCCCTTCCTATTGAACAAGCTCGCTAAGAGCACTGAGGGAAGGTCAGTGAAGGCAAATCTGGCCTTACTCAAAAAACAACGTAAGAACCGCAGCGAAAATCGCCAGGGAGCTATTGTGAAGATATACATATCGGTTGATATGGAAGGAATGCCGGGAACCTTTAACTGGGATCACGAAAAGGCAGACCGGGCTTCTGTGCGCAAATATATGCAAGATCACGTATCTTGCGCCATCGAAGCTATATTGTCCGGCAAGGAAGAGCATCTGATTGATGAGATCGTGATAGCCGATTCACACAGTCATGGCGATAATTTGTATTACGAAATTACGGATCTGGACAGCAGGATAACTTTGATCAGTGGTGATCCTCGCCCCTGCTACATGATGCCCGGCTTCAGCAGCGAATACGCAATGGTCTTTTTACTGGGCTATCACGCTGCTACCGGCGCCATCAAAGGCAATATGGATCACACCTATTCCAATAGTCGCATCCAAAGAATCTGGATCAACGAAGTTCCCATGAGCGAATGCCTGATCAATGCAGCTTATGCGGGATATTTCGGGGTTCCCGTAGCCTTGGTAAGCGGAGATCTGGCTTTGCAACAAGAGCTCAAGCTGCACATGCCCTGGGTAGAATACGTCTGCACAAAAGAAGGCATCAGCAAGTTCGCAGCAAAGAACTATTCCCGGCTTCTGGTGCGCGAGCAACTGCAAGAAGCGGTGAGAAAAGTGCTATCCCGAAAGGATATTCCCAATCTCACATACACTGCGCCTTTGAACCTCAAGATCGAGTTTCATTCTACAGCCATGGCAGATATGGCCTGTTTGATGCCCAATGTGCAGCGTCTGGATGGGAAAACTGTGAGCTATCAGGAAGAGGATTATGCCGTGCTCTTCGACGCGATCATGGCTTTGATCACGCTTGCGGCTGCCACTTCCATCTAAGTTTTGAATCTCGAGTGTAGAGAAGTTTCCACAATTTATTCTCCCAGCCTGCGTGATGCTGTGAACATGCGCTATGTTGCCATTCAACAGTGAGATACGCTCGTTGTGTCCTTCAAGCTTTCTGCTCGATTCAAGATACTACAAGGCTCAAATGCCTCCATAACCGCATCCCAAGAATGAGTAGGGCATTGGAACCGCGATAAATCCATTGACACAAATGCTGGATTCAGCATTTTCGGCAACGGCTACTAAACTTATGGTTTTTCGTTTTCACAAAATCTTATTTGAGCAGGGATTATGCCATTTAGCGTGAAGGATAGTCCGGTCCTGATAGTGGATGTCGGCAATACCAATATAGTGTGTGCTTTGTTTGAAGATAGCAGCATCATAACCGTGCATCGCTTCGAAACCAAAGCAGATAGCAGCTTGGAAGATTATCACCATCAATTCCAGGCCGCCATACCCGGGTATTGTGATATCACTCATGTAGCCATCGGATCGGTGGTGCCGGAAGTGGGGGATACCGTCAAAGCGATGTTTTCGCGGATGACAGGGCCAAAGTATATCAGATCAATGGGCTTTCACCCATCGGGCTGACTTACGCCACGGATAATCCTGAAAAAATTGGGGCTGATCTGGTTGCCAATGCACTGGCCGCGTGGAAACTTTACGCGTCACATACCATTGTCGTGGATCTGGGTACAGCCACCACCATCCAGCTCATCTCAGATTCCGGCTACTATGCCGGAGTAGCGATCATTCCGGGACTCAAGACTGCGGCAGCTCATCTCTTTGAACATGCCGCGTTGCTATCTGAAGTGAAATTGGAAGTGCCCGCCTTTTTGCTGGGCAACAATACTCACGATGCCTTGCTCACTGGGATTGTGCGTGGGCATGCCCTTATGATCCAAGCCTTTATCGAGAGCATCAGAAGCCAATATCCGGATTATGCTCCATGCCGGGTGATCCTCACCGGAGGCTTGGCTCAGATCATCAAAGATCTGGTTCCCGGAGACTATATTCTCGATTCACAGCTCACGCTGAAGGGCTTTCACCTGGCACTTATGACTCTGATGGAGCAAGAGCTTAGATGAACAGGAAGCTCATTATCCTATTAATGCTGATCCCGATGGCCTTGTTGGCTGAGGTCTTTGAGCCAAAATTGTACATTGATGGTTACTATCCCATGATCAACAACAAGTTGGATATCTACAAGCTGGATAAGGGCTTAAACATCTATCGTACAAAGCCATACGTCATCCCCCGGTTGGCCATCGAACGCAGCGAAGAAGTGGACTTTGCCAGACAACAGGTGTTGATCTCCACCATCGTCGCGGGGCAAAAGCTGCATCCCGATATCCCGCTGAGCTTTGATGCCTATCTGGCCAATATGCAGCGGCACGCCTTCCGTAAATCCCTGAACGAAAACATCAAGCAATACACTCGAACTACAGAAGTGGCCACCGGAGGCCTGATCGGTGAATTCGTGCTGGATCTTCCGGCCATTGCCATCCCCAAAGCAGTGCAAAGAGTTCTGGGCACTCGAGCCGGCAGGCTGAACCTGGACGGCACTCAGAAGATTACGCTGCAAGTGAGCAGCACCAAACGCAAACAGATTCCTATCTATGAGACCGGTAATCGTAGTACCTTTGACATCAAGATGGAGCAAGAAACCAATCTACGCCTCACCGGAACCATCGGTGAAAAAGATCGCGGTAAATCTGAAGTATAACTCCAATCAGGACGATCAAGCTCTTTGATCCCACACTGTGAAA
>JAJOKA010000059.1 GCA_021206555.1 Candidatus Cloacimonadota bacterium
GTCCGCTTATCTCCCAATCCACATCGGAGCTGATAATGTCAGGCGCTTTCGACTTCGAGCAGCGTGCATGCCTTCCACCCTTGGACTTCGTAGCGAAGCGGAGGAGTTCAAGCAGCAAGCATGCCTTCTCTGTTCACTCTTCACTCTTCACTCTTCACCCTTCACTTCCTAATCCCGCTGTTTGAAGTCAATGCCGCCCGAAGATCAAGGGCTACTCTGATCCGAGCTGTAACTTCAAGATTCATCGGCTTGCCTTAATCGATCAAGCGGCATTAACTCCAAAGGAGGCAATCTTTGGCGTGCAGTGGTAATCGCAAATTGTAAATCCTAGCTCATTCCGGGCAGTTAATCAAGCGATCATCCCCCCTTAATCAAGCGTTAACTATTAACGCTTGATTAACGCTTGATTAAGACTTGATTAACGCCCTTAAATGAGCAGTGATAGCGTAATGATCTGTATTGCAGCAGGTTGCGCGATGTGGTTAGCAATAGTAAGCAGCTTGCGCTGCTTCTGCCAAGCAGGAGCTTGGCAGCCCTAAACCTCAGACCTCACCCTCAGACCTCAGACCTCAGACCTCAGACCTCAGACCTCAGACCTCAGACCTCAGACCTCAGACCTGAATTAGTGTCAATCTGTGCACAGAAGAATCCGCGTAATCCGCGTGCTACAGTGAATATCTCTGCGTCAATCTGCGCCTATTATCTGCGCTAATCTGCGGGAAACCCGAACCGCATCCCCAAGCTCCACAACTGCCAACACCCTAAAACCTTAGAACCCTAAAACTTATACCCGTCAGATCAGTATTGTCGCGACACTACTTCAACAGCAGATCCCAAAGGCTGACCGGGATCTTGCCACTGAACTCATAAGGATTCTTCAGCTCCATGCCGATGGCATCGAGGATGATGGTACCTTTAACGGTATAGTTGATCTCGCCTTTGATCGCGCCTTTGGTAGCGCCAAAGAGGGATTTCAGGTTTGAGAGCTCAAAGCTCATTGTGCCTTCTTTGTAAAACACGTTCTCGTCAAATCTAAGCTGGTTTTTCAGCTGTCCCTGCCCCACCTTTTTGCCATCGATGAAGATTTCTGCCGGAAAGCCTCTGAAATTGAAGCTGAAGCCATAGGGATTCATCAGGATGAAATCCGCGTTTAGCATCGATTTGCTGAGGCCAAAATCCTCCACATAAGTGCGGGTGAGCTTGAAGATTTCCTGACCACGGCGTTCATGCTGGGAATGCTCTTTTGCAGATGCTCTTTCAGAGAAAGGCTGTAGGGCTTTTCAAAATCAAAGCGTTTGGAGATGCCCATCGCTTTGGCCTCGCCTTTACCGGCGATGAAGAAATGCACATCGTGGTTGATATTGCTCACGCTTTTGAGCAAAGGACGGGTGAGCAAGACCACCTTCATGTCCAGATTGATGCTTTTCTTTTTTGGGCAGGTCTATCTTGCGGGAAAGCTCCGCGGTGCCTACTCTCAGCCGATCTTTATCCAGAAGATCCAGCCGTAGCGCGTTGAGCTGAATCTCGTAGTTATTGGGGTTATGGACGATGATCGATACCTCCACTTCGGTGCGATCGGGAGTGAAGGAGCGCATTTTCACATCCTGAATCTTATCAATTTCAGGAGCCTTAAAGAGCATCTTGCAAGAGCTTGCCAGCAAGAAGAGGGGGATCAAGAGGAGCAAAGACTTGTTCATTATAGCCTCACTTTATGTCAAATTGTCGTGCCCAGATTTCCAGGGCGATTACATTGAATAGCATCTCGGCATCGCCATCTCTGCCTTTCAGATAGCCCTGCCATTTGTCATGGATCTTGCCTGTGTTCCAGATACCGCGTTTTGCGAAACTCCGGACTGTGGATGATCTCATTTACAAAGGGTTTCAGCTCGCCCCGCAGCCATCTTGTGTAAAAGGGTGAGCCAAAGATTCCTTTGTCCTTGCGTTCGGCAATCGCTTGCGGCACACAGCTTGCCATGGCCTTGCGGTGAATCACTTTACGCAAGGGTGGTTGAATCTTATATTCTGAGGGCAGGCTGAACACAAAGTCCACCAGCCGATGATCCAAAAAGGGTACCCGGCTTTCCACGCTGTTGCCCATGCTCATGCGGTCTTCAAAGTGCAAAAGGGTCTGCAGCGAGGTATTACGCATCATGTTATAGAGGAAGTTGCTAAGCCTCGAAGCCTTGATATCACTGATCTTGTTCAGGATTCCGCTGTGACAGCTGTTCATTGCCTGATGCCGGAACTCATCGCTGAAAGGCTCAAAGCGGTAAGCCTGAACTCCAGCTCGTAGAGTCTGGATTCACTCAGCATTGCGCTCAGTTTGATCTTGGCGATGTTGCCCATGCTTTTTAGCGGATTTGGCTCCATGAAAGCGGGTAACTCACGAGCAAATCTACCCAGTTTCAGATTGCGTAAAAGATCCGCGTAATAGCGATAGGTAGCATGCCGGTATCCCGCAGAAATCTCGTCCGATCCTTGCCCGGATAAGAGAACCCGCACTCCCTGTTCCCGCACTCCCTTCATCAGGGCATATTGCGAGACAAAACCAGAGGCCAGAGGCAGATCGTTCAGATATGTAGCGTGATCCCACCAGGCAATAGCGTCACTCGCTTGAGGCGCGATGTAATGCGCGCGGGCCCCGGTCTCGGAAGTGATCTGGGCGATCCAGTGGCGTTCATCCAGGGCAGGATCATCCTCATAATAGGTGGAAAATGTTCTTAGCGGATAGTCCAGCAAGCTTTTGGCAGAGCACACGATAGCGCTGGAATCCATGCCCCCGGAAAGCGAAGCTGAGACCTCCACATCGCTGCGCACTTGCAGCTTCAGCGAATCCAAAAAGAGCTCGCGATACTTTTGCACAGCCTCAGCAAATGAGATAGTATTCTTTTCAAAGCCATCCACGTTCAGGCTATAATACTCCCTGATCTGAATCTGCCCTTTGTGAATGCTGAGACTGTGCCCGGCAAGAGGCAATGCACATTCTGCCAATAGGTTTCATCATCATAGACCATCAAGGCGTTGATCTTCATGCTGCGCCAGATCATGGCCTGATTGAGCTCTTTGTTGATGGGAGCCAAAAGCAACTGTTTGATCTCTGAACCCCAATAGATTACACCATCCTGTGCGGCATAATAAAAGGGCTTGATGCCATAGCGGTCACGGCTGCAAAAGAGTTTCCCGGCCTTGATGTCCCAGATCGAGAAGGCCCACATACCGATCAATCGGGATTGAAAATCCTCTCCCCAAGCGTGATAGGCCTTGAGCAAGACTTCGGTATCACTATTGCTGAAAAAGCTATAAGCCTTTGCTTCCAGTTCCTTACGCAGCTCAATGTGATTGTAGATCTCACCATTGAAGATGATGGCCAGACCCAGCTCAGCATCATACATGGGTTGATGCCCGCATTCCTGCAACTCCAGAGTGGGCAACCTGCGAAAGCCAAAACCGAGCTGCGCGCGATCCTCATGCTGATGAAAACAGAGCTGACTCCTGACGTCGGATGGGCTGTCCTCTCCACAATAGTTATATATCTTCCCGCTTTGTGTATTCGCCAGAAGATAGCCTTCGTCATAAGGCCCACGATGCGCGACGCGATCCGTCATGCCCTTCAGCAGGGCAAAATCGATGTTCTTATCCGCATTATAGCTGTATATTCCGGCAATTCCGCACATTCAATTACTCCTTTTGAGGATTAGGGGAATAAATAGCAGAATCTAGTCAAGAGAAATCAGTGTCAGCCTGGCTGCCTTCGTCTGAATTAATCAAGTACAAAATGCGTGACACGACCCGTAACGTAGCTTTCCTAAGCTACGAAGAGTTCAGATTACGGAGCTTGCCACCCCGGTATGTTGTGGCGCTTTGGAAGGCGCCACAACGTTACGCATTGACCTATCTCGTTGCGCAGCAACCCATCTCGTGCCGCGGGCACCCATTTCTTATATAAAGAGATTCAGGTTGCTCTGCTCCGCTTCTTCCAGGTAGGTAGCCACGCCACCGATGGTCACGCCATCGATCAATTCGCTGGCATCCACGCCCATGATGTCCATACTCATCTGGCAGGCGATCATCTGCACTCCAGCACGTTTGGCCTGCATGATCATCATTTCCAGGGAATCCACATTCTTATCCTTCATGCGTTTACGCATCAGGACAGGGCCCATGCCGGCAAAATTGATCTTGGAGAGTCCCAGGCCTTGTGAGCTTTTGGGCAGCATCATACCGAACATCTTGCCCATCATATCCTTATCGGTCTTGGCCACTCCCGGTTTTTTGATCACATTGAGTCCCCAGAAGGTGAAGAACATGGTAACTTTTTTGCTGTGGCTGCCGCGCCATTGGCAATCACGAAGGAGGCCAGAGCACGGTCAAGATCGTCACTAAACACGATCAGAGTCTTGTTTTTACCACCTCCCGATCCAGCTTCCAAAGCCTTGCCACCGCCTTTTTGCACCATAGCGATGATCTTTTTTGCCCTCCGTGCTGATGCTTATGAGCTTGTTTCCCGTCATATTGCACCAGGCTGGAACGTCCTTGGCAAAGCCAGGATGCTGGCTGCAATCTTCAGGATATCGCCATCGGATAGCCGTCTATCTCATTCTTGAGACGCATGATGGGACCGGGACATTGCAAACCACAGGCATCGGCTTCCACCGTCTTGCCCGCGGTTTTGGGAGCTGTGGCTTCCTTGCCCTGATAGATATGGTCGTCTTTGCCAATGTAATCTCCGGAAAAGACATCTTCGTTGCTCTGTTTTTGGGTGGCGGATTCATAGGTAATGTAACCCCCGGATAGATTCCAAAGGTCATCAAATCCGCTTTGGGCAAGGATACGATAGCAAAGTATGAACGGTGTCCGGTGCCGCAAAAAACGATGACTTTCTTGTTTTGCGGAATCTCTGCAAGCCTTGCCCGCAGATCGTCAACCGGGATGTTTAGGCTGCCTTCAATGCTGCCCAGGGCATATTCTTCGTCAGTTCGCACGTCGATCAACACCGCGTCCTGCATGTCCAGATTGCGGATTTCGTCCCAATGGATGATTCTCACCATCCCGTTGATGATGTTATCGGCCACCAATCCAGCCATATTGACCGGGTCTTTGGCGCTGGAAAAGGGCGGCGCGTAGGCATGCTCGATCTCCTGCATATCGTAGATAGTCTCACCGTGCTTGAGGATGTGTGCCAGCATATCGGTACGTTTATCCACCCCGTCAAAACCAACGATTTGTCCGCCCAGAAGCTTGCCATCAGTGGGATTGAAGACGATCTTGATGGTCAATGGCAGAGCATCGGGATAGTAACCCGCGTGAGAAGAGGCGTGGATGATCGATGAGATATAAGGAATCCCGGCTTTACGCAGGACTTTTTCGGATACTCCGGTGGCTCCCACGGTGAGATCAAAGACCTTGGCAATGGCGGTGGAAATGCTGCCTTTATAGGTCTTTACGTTGCCATTAACGATGTTATCCGCCACCAAGCGTCCTTGCTTGTTGGCAGGACCGGCCAGGTAGGTGTGGCTTTCCACTCCGGTGATGGGATTGGGAAAGACGATGGCATCGCCCAAAGCGTAGATTTCGGGATCGCTGGTCTGCAAGTAATCATTGACCTTGATACCTCTGTTGATGCCCAGTTCCAGGCCAGCATCCTCAGCAAGTTTGCTGTCCGGACGTACTCCGATGGAGAGGATCACCATATCCGTTGGCAAAGAACGTCCGCTTTTTAAGGCGTACTTGCAGTCCGCTCTTTTCACGAACAAAGGAGTTTACTGCATCTTTGAGGTAAAACTCCACGTTCTTGGTCTTGAGATGCTGATGCACCACGGCTGCCATCTCATAGTCCAGAGGAGTCATCACCTGTTCTGCCATCTCCACGATGGTGACGCGAATGCCTTTGTGATGGAGGTTTTCCGCCATTTCAAGCCCGATGAAGCCTGCGCCAACGATCACCGCGTGCCGTACTTTGTGCGTATCCACGTAGTCCTTGATCCTGTCTGTATCTGGAACATTGCGCATGGTGAAGATCACTTCATCCTGGATGCCCGGGATGGGTGGACGCAAAGGCTCTGCTCCGGGAGAAAGCACCAGTTTGTCATAAGTTTCGGTATATTCGCTGCCATCAGCATTGCGCACTGTGACACTCTTGTTCTTCCGGTCGATGCCGATCACTTCTTGCTGAACGCGGACATCACGTTAGCGGCTTGAAGCTCTCCGGGGTCTGCACAAAGAGGCGATCCCGCTCTGTGATAACATTTCCCACATAGTATGGCAAGCCACAATTGGCATATGAGATATATTCTCCGCGTTCAAACATGATGATTTCGGCTTGCTCATCCAGACGACGCAAACGCGCTGCTGTGGTGGCGCCACCGGCTACTCCACCAACGATTAGATACTTGGACATGGTGTATTCCTCCTGTAAGGTGTTTCAAGTCTTTATCAGAAAAGATAAGCAAGTGTGAATCTTTGGCAAGTGTCAAATGTTTAGGGATGAGGTGTGAGGTGTGAGGGATGAGGTGTGAGGGATGAGGTGTGAGGTGTGAGGTGTGAGTGTCCGTCAAAAGAGTGGAGCTTGATCAACAGGACGAAGTCCATTCAACAGCCTCGCATTAAACAGTGAAGCATTAAACCTTCTAAACCCCTAATCTGTGATAATCTGTGTAATCTGTGGACAATATAATCCGCGTAATCTGCGTGACCCGCGTGCTATCTATCATGTTAACCGCTGCTCGAAGTCCATGCTGCCCACAGATTACCGGCTTGCTTGAGTTGATCATGGCTTCGAGGTTGGATGGCTTTGAGACAATCCTAAGCAGCATGAACTCCGAGGGAGGCAATTCCGCGTCAATCTGCGGGAAAGCCCTCCACAATCTCCCGGATTACCCAGCTGGCTGCCATCATACCCATGATTGCAGGCATATAGCTGATGGAGCCAATGGTCTTGCGCTGTCTGCCCCGCTCGATGATCAGCTCATTGTCGCTCTCTACTTCGGCATCGGGAATTAGGGCCGGTTCAGAGGAATACACACAGGGAAAGTTACCTTCCACTCCTCTGCGGCGCAGATACTTGCGCACTCTGCGTGCCAGCGGACAGCGATGACTCTGTTTGAGTGGAGCCAGATGAATCTGCGAAGGATCCAGTCTGTTTCCGGCTCCCATCACTGCGATGAAGCGATATTCGTGCTTAGCCATGTACTCCAAAAGGCCGATCTTGGGGCCCAGGCTGTCGATGGCGTCGATCACAAAGTCTGCGCCTTTGATCAGTTCCGCACGGTTATCCTGATCGATAAACTCCTGATGGCATATTACTTGAGCAATAGGGTTGATCGCCATGATCCGCTGTCGCATGAGCTCTGTCTTAGGCTTCCCGATGGAATCAATGGTGGCCAGGAGTTGCCGGTTGATATTGGTGGGACCCACGGTGTCAAAATCAATGAGGATGAAGTGCCCGATACCCGCTCTGGCAAGTGCTTCAGCGGCATAGGAGCCGACTCCACCCAGGCCCACCACGCATACGGTGGTCTTGCCCAGTTTGGCTAATGCTTCACTTCCGATCAGCAGTTCAGTGCGACTGAAATCACTCAGCATCAGATGCTCTGCCCTGTAAGCAGTTGATAATTCGCAGCTTGCAGCCTCTGCAAGGTCGCGGTATCCACTTTGAAGAGCTCGGCTATGGTCTGAATCACACTTTCCAGACGCAAGAGCGGATTGGCCTCGCCCTCAACAACGTAGTATTGCGTGATGTCGGTTTCAAAGAGGAAGCGACGGCTTTTCAGCAACTCTTTGAGCAGATCGCGTTTATCCTCTCGCAGGACGCGTTCGCTGATCGTGAAATAGCTGTCCAGTTTCATAAAGTTCCGGAAGGCTTCTACTGAACCAGCGTAGCCATGAATGAGATATTTAAGCGGATATTCACGCAAGATCTCGTAGGCTTCCTGCTGATGCCCGACGATGTGCAGCACCACAGGCAGGCGGAAATCCATGGCCAAGTCGAGCTGCTTGACGAAGTTAGCCTTCATCAGCGCCAGTTCACTATTACCTTTGTCCATCCCGATCTCACCTATCGCCCAGATTTTACCTTGCTCACAGAGTCTTTTGATGTCCTGAAAGTCCAGATCGCAAAGCTCAAAATTGGGGTGCATGCCGGCACTGTAGAGGATATTGAAGTCCTTGCTGTGCTTTTCGTACCACTCCAGATCTGCCTTGCTCAAAGCAGAGGAAAGATAGCGGGTGATGTCATGTTCTGTTGCTTCTGTAATCAGGGGCTCCAAAGGCATGAGCTGTGAGAGGTTGGCCAAATGGCAATGGGCATCACAGTATTTCATAATTTCAACTCCGGTAATAGCTTGATGATGTGAGATGCGCTACGTTCTCCAGCCCGCCCATCCAGCTGATCAAAGAAGATTTGATTGGCGTTCTGGCGAGCCTGAGCATGCTCATCCGGGTTTGAGATCGCGCGCTCAAGCGCGGCTTCCAGTTCTTCGAAGCAACTGACGCGGATGCTGCACTGCTCCAATATCTTAGTGATTTCAGGAACATCGCGCTCTGTGGGTGGTAAAACCCAGGAGATCATCGGCTTATCCAGCGCGCAGATCTCTCCGATCACGGAAGAGCTATCCACCACGCATACATCTGCGCTGCTGATACTTGGTAAGGGCGTATCTTTTCACATAGTGGACTTCTGACATGCCGGCGATGCTCTCTTTCACAGCCTTGCTCATCCAGGGATGCAAGCTAACGTATATCTCATATTTTGCAGTAAGATCCGGCAATCTCTTCAACCACAGATGAACCGCGCTCATGCCACTGGAATCGTAGGTGGCTGTGAAGAGCACTTTGTTCTTATCCGAATGCCCTGTGCCAATCAGCTTGGCATTCAGATAAGGATCCAGCTTGGGGTATCCGCCCACCTGACCACACTTGATACCCAGGCTTTGGGCATTGGCCAGATCCCGCTGACTGGTAAAGAGATAGAGATCAAACAGATTGTAGTTCTCGGCTTTGGGGAAAGCGTTTGAAGTGATAGGCGCCATGGGTCATACCGATCTTGATCACCTTGCGAGAAGGGAACTTATGCGCCGCCACGCGACACATGATCACGGCCTTGGGAAAGACAGGCAGCGCTCGCACCCGGTAGCCCAGCTCACGCAATTCCCTGCGAGTGTGGGCTTTATCCGAAACCAGAGCAATGGGCTTTAAGTATTTCTGCACTGGCAACCAGTTTTGCAGATCAACCGCGCTGTGGCAATAAAACACCGTTTCTGAGCGAGGTTTGATCATGTTTAAAAACTCTCCAGCACAGGGAGTATAAGGGTTTCAGAAGGTAGTATGAAGCAACCATCAGATACTCAAACAGTGATCCAGCCCTTCGGCCAAATAGCGTTCAAAAGCAGGTTGTGATTGCGTAAACTGCCATTCCCCATGCACTTGACGGTAGTAACCACGGCCCCGCACTATGGCGTTTATCCAAAAGTGAGACGCCTGATATTCAAAGAGATAGAGCTTGCCGGAGGCATCCTCACCCAGATCAATGGAGAGGAAAGGTGCCTTGAAGCGTTCGAATAGGGCTTTGGCCTTATCCAGGATGGGTTCAGGTGCTTGTAGTTTGAAATCAAAGAGTTTGGCTCCACTGGCCCGGAAATCTCCGGCTTTGGTGTGACGCTTGCTGATGAAGTATCTGTCGCCCAATACGATGACGCGGTAGTCATAGCTCAGTCCGGGAATAAACTCCTGTAATACGAAAGGGAATAGCCCTGGTCATATAATCCTGATACCACAAGGCACCAGCTTTGATGTCATAATTGGGATAGCCGGGAAATTCCTTTTTCATGCGCAGATGCTTGCGACGCCAGAAGTCCAGACGCTGTCCCCAACCGATGGGAGGACGGTGTTTTCATGATTTCGCGATGGATATCCGCTTTACTATGTACCAGTGCCACACCTGTACTGTTTGATCCGGTGAGGTTTTGACACCAAAGGGAAGCTCAGATCGTAATCATCCAGCTCTCGCTTGTGGCTGAAGTACTGGGCATCCAGGCTGTGAATGCCCAATGTTCTCTTCCAAAGCTCCTGCCAGCCTTTGTTTTCGTGACAGCAAAAGAGCTCAAAAGAGGGCAGCAGAGTATTACCGCAAGCCATTAGGTAGCGCAGACTGTCACGGATATAGTGATGCAGGTTTTCACGATGGCTAAAGCTATAGAGGACAACGCTATCCTTGATCTCGACCTTGCCATTGACCACTTCGTGAAACTCGTGCTGTTCCACCGTGTATGCAAGCCGTTGCAGCTCTTTGACGAAGAGAGCGGTATCGATGCTCACCCAGGGTTTGCGGCTTTGACCATAGAATCCATCATAGCCCGTCAACAAGTATATCTTCTTCATGCTTCCCCCAAGCCGGCCAAGACGCGTTCCAACACGCTATCCGGCTTGATATATCTCATGCAGTTATGGTGCTTCAAAGGGCATTTTTGGGGGCCGTGACTACCGCAAGGACGGCAATTCAGCTCGGTCTCAAATACCATGTCACACTCGCGATAGGGATAGTAGCCAATGCGCTGCACAGTAGGCCCAAAAAAAGGCAAAGACACGCGTCCGCATGGCATTAGCCAGATGCAGAGCGCCACTATCGTTACAGATCATAGCCTTACACTTTGAGATCGCAGCCGCGCTTTCCAGGAGATTGGTCTGCCCTGCCAGATTGATCACCAGATGCTGGACTAGTTCCCTTTGGATGACATCGCACTTGGGCTTATCTTCCTTGCCACCGATCAGCAGGATGCCAAAACCCCTCTCAGTCAGCCCTTTAGCGAGAGATATGTAATAGTCCAAAGGCCAGCACTTAGTAGCCCACACCGAACCCGGGGCAAGGGCGAGTAAGCGCTTGCCCTCAATATCTTTGAGTAAGTCATCCACCACGCTTAAATCAGCAGCGGATGGGAACAGCTCCGTCTGCATGGAAAACTGCTTATCCGAGAGTAGCCCCAGCAAGCTTAAGTTCTTTTCTATCTTGTGAATACCTTTGGGATGAGGCGTCTTCAGCGTAAGCAAAAAGGGCAATGTTCCCCGATCAAAACCAAGCCGGATGGGAATGCGCGCCAGATACAGGATCAGATGCGTGCGTCCGGAACTATGCGGTGAAATCGCCATATCATATTGTCGCGCTTTGAGATCGCGGATCATGCATTGCATAGCTTTCAGCGGAGACTGCCGTTTGGGATAGCTTAGCACACTATGCAGATGTGGATTGTTTTGCAGGAGCTTAGCTGCTGCGGGAACCACCAGGGCATCGATGGCAGCTTCGGGATACAGCTCTTTCACCGCGCGGATCAAGGGGGTGATCAGGATCACATCTCCGATAAAGGCTGTTTGCACGATCAGTATCCGCTGCATCACATGCTCCCATAGAGGAGGATATTAGCTTCCACCATCTGCTCTTTACCAAAGGCTTTCACCCGCTCTAATGCCCCATACCCCAAACTCTTGCGCAGGGCTTCATCACTTGCCAATCTGAGGATAGCACTTGCCAGTGCTTCGCTGTTTCTGGCTTCAACCAAGAGACCGCTTCTCCCGTCTTCGATCATCTCAGCAATGCCTCCGGCCCTAGTTCCGATCACAGCCAAGCCCACGCTCATCGCATCCAATACCGAGGTGCCGAGGCCTTCCTTTTTGGAGGCCAAGACAAAGATATCAAAGGCCTTCAGATGCTCGCCCACATTGCTTTGAAATCCGGTGAAGCTGATCTTATCCGATATTCCCAGCTCTTTGGCCAGCTCCTCAATCATGGCTTTTTGCACACCATCTCCTACCGCCACAAAGTGCAGACTGGGATTGCTTTTCAGCGCGATTGCAGCACCAGTCACAAAGTTCCGATAATCCTTGTGCGCCACAAAGGCAGCTACAGTGCCCACGATAAGTGCTTCATCATCGATCTGCCACGTGCTGCGGTAATTCGGGTCAACTGCAGAGTTATCAAACTTATGGACGTCCACCCCGCTATGGATAATGCTTATCTTGGCTTTGGGAATGCCATCCTGCAGCAGCACATTGTGGATATTCTCCGAAATTGCCACCACCGCGTTCAGCATCCCTGAGCAATATTTGAAACGGGAAAGCAGATTGCCTGAGATATGAAAATCCACCCTCCGGGATGCTACGAGCTTTAAAGACGGATACAGCAGCTTAGCCAGGATCCCCCAGCTAAGCGCGTGAGAACTATGCAGATGCAGGACATTGTAGCCTTTTTTTCGGGCATAACAAGACAAGCGGATGGCGGCAATGAGATCAGCCTCAAAGCGATGTCTGATGGTGTGATAGCTAAGCTTTTGCTGGTGCAAACGGCGAGCCAGTTCCGAGCCCGGATTGCAGACAAAGCCGGATTTGAGCCCTCGGGCAAGCATGCCCTGATGCAGATAAAAGGCTTGCTGCTGACCACCCCGCCAACCGGGATCGGGATCTACATGGAGTACCGCAATCTCTTTCATCGCCGGTATTTATACCATATACCCCAGGCGGAGTTTCTGCAAAGCAGATAGCCGGAATAGCCATCCAGAAAGCCCAGCTTGAAGATATACATTTTGATGAACTTATGTGCCGCCCGCAGAGCTGCCGTAAACGCAGATTCACCTTTGAGCCCCGCCAGATCGGCATAAAAGCGCATTTTGCTGAAATGGCTCTCCACCGTGGGATAAGTGAGATGAAGCATCAGACCTTTGCAAGTGGCATGATCTTGCTTCACCTTGATGCCTTCGTGCACGGCTTTATCATTGAAACCGCCCTTTCTGCGGTCAAAGACCCTTAAAGGCGCATCGTTCTGCCAGCCACAATAGCGGATCGCTTTGCCCAGATAGTAGCTTCGGCGTTTCAGATGCCAGGCTTTACCTTCAAATTCTCTCGCTTTCAGTGAGATCAGTTCCGTCTGCAGCTCGTCACCAATACGCTCATCGGCATCAATAGAGAGAATCCAGTCATGCTTTGCCAAATCCACCGCTTGCTGTTTTGCTTTGCCAAACCCTTCCCATTTGTCCTGTTTATATACTCTGGCTCCGGCCTGTTCCGCCTTTATGCAGGTATCATCCGAACTGCCTGTGTCCAATACGATGATCTCATCGGCAAAACCTAGCGTAGCCAGGCAATCCGCGATATTAGCACTCTCGTTTTTGGTGATCAGGACGGCAGAAAGCTGGGCCATATCAGCGTTTGAGCAATTTGTAATTCTTGAAAGTACCGATAGGGCCGGTGATCTTTTCCACAAGTGATAACAACCGAATCCCCAATCTCTCATGTTTATGCGGCTGGCGTCCCGGATTGGGCTTACCGCTGTATTGCAGCTTGTCTTCCCAATCAAACCGAGCAATGCGTTCTTGCATCACGGCCGGATGGGTCTCGGTGAACTTCTTCAAGCGGCTCAAAGGGCCATAATCAAAATAATCCGGCACAGCACCATAGTGTTTCTCAGCTTTGGCCTTACCCCAATGCACGCTATCCAGTGCTTTATTCTTATTGCGCATCAACTGAGGGGGACGCACCCATCCGTAATGATAGATATAGGCATCCACTTTGGCCACATTCAGCTTTCTGGTACCCGTTTCCTGACGGGGATTGTCATAATGCTCAAAGTGTCGGAAAGATTGCGCGCTTTGATAGGAATGGATTTTGGGCAGATTGCGCACGATGCGAATCTCCCAGGGATACCAGCCATGCCCACCATGATAGTGATCATATCACCCCAAAAAATGCTTGTAGTTAAAGAGCAGGCCTTCCACTACCGTGTCCTGCAAAAGCTCTTCACAACGGGCTTTGATCACCGGCAAATATTTCTCGTGAACCACTTCGTCTGCTTGCACATAAAAGAGCCAATCCCCAGTGCAGGCTTTCATCGCGATATCTGTCTGATAGCTATTGATCATCCCGCGATGGCAGTGTTTCTCTTCCCAAACGGTATCGATGATGCGCAGTTTGGGGTCATTAATGGCCGCGATCAGCTCCCGCGAATGGTCATCCTCATCGCCCTTCCCCACCGCGATCACGAATTCATCGCAGATTGGCAGGATGGATTTGATGGCTTCCACGGTGGGGTAATATAGCTTTTCACCGTTTCGGACAAAGGAAAATCCGCTAATCTTCATGCGCAACACTCCTAATGCTCAAATTGCAGTTTATACAGGGTTTGATAGCGTTCATTCGTGGCCAATAGCTCTTCATGACTGCCCTCTCCCACGATCTGTCCACCTTCCAGCACCACGATCTTATCCGCTTTCAGAATAGTGGAAAGCCGATGTGCCACAAGCAATACCGTGCGATTTCTCGTGGCTTCATCGATGGCATCCTGCACCTTGCGTTCGCTTTCGGTATCCAGCGCGCTGGTGGCTTCATCAAAGATCAGGATGGGAGGATTTCCCACGATGGCACGGGCAATGCAAAGCCTTTGCCTTTGACCTCCAGAAAGGTTCAACCCTTTGATATCCAGCATTTGATCGTATTTATCAGGCAGGGTTTGGATAAACTCATCCGCATGCGCGATGCGTGCCGCGCTTTGTATCTCTTCATCACTGAGTCTTTTACGGCTGCCATAGGCGATGTTTTCGCGCACAGTTTTGGTGAAGAGCACAGAATCCTGAGTCACCACGCCAAAAAGGCTGCGCAGATCGTCCAGCTTGATCTGACGGATATCGATGCCGTCCATAGTTATGCGTCCTGCTTTGACGTCATACATGCGATTGATCAGGTTCGTAATCGTGGTCTTCCCACCTCCGCTGCGCCCACAAAGGCCACCTTTTGCCCTTTTGGAATGGAAAGCGAGAAATCCTGAATAACGGCCTTGCCCGCTTTGTAGTGGAAACCGACTTTATCAAAAACGATCTCGTGTTCGAAATCAGCCTTCGCAACGGCATCAGGCGCGTCCTGAATGCTGGATACCTGATTCAGCACCAGGGCGATGCGCTCCATGGAGACCCCGGCCTTTTTGACCTCTGTGTATAGCTGAGTAATGGATTTTAAGGGGTGCAGCATGGAAAACACGGCAAAGAGGAAGGCAGTAAAATCCCCCAAAGAGAAGTTTGCTTCCGGGCTCAGGATCATCCCACCACCGATCACCACCACCACCACGCCGGTGATCGTGCTATTCAATTCCGAGAGCGGAACGTTCATTGCCGCATAGATTTGCGAGCGTTGCCACTGCCTCAGATGCTTGTGATTGATCTGTTCAAAATTCTGATATTCATCCTCTTCCCGGCGAAAGGCTTTGACGATCTTGATCGAATTGAGCACTTCTTCCACGGCACTGAACATCATCGAGATCTGGCTCTGGATGCGGCGGGAGTATTTCTTGATCTTCTTGCCCAAAAAGCCCAAAGAGAAGGTGAGAATGGGCACTACCAGGATGCTGTAAGCAAAGAGCCGCGCGTCAGAAAGAGCGCGATATACATATAGACGATCACCGTGCTGAAATCGCGGATGCTATTGAAGAGCGCGAAGATGAACTGATTGGAAACGATCTCCACATCATTCACCATGCGCACGATGGCATCGCCCACCTGGTTTTTGCCGTAAAACTCCAGAGACTGATCCAGGTATCTGCGAAACATATAGCTGCGAAGATCACGAATAGTCTTGCCCCGCAGCATCACAAAGAAGGATCGGTTGGCGAAGTAACAGAGGTTTTTCAGCAGCATCAGCACCACGATCACTCCGCAGAGCAGATAAAGCAATGCCAGAGAATCGCTTACCAGCATCAGCTCTTTGAGCTCTCCCAGAGCGGAGCCAGGTCGGATAGTGAACGGATCTGCCACAATGAGCCCGCGTCTTGCATAAAAGCAGCCCACCGCGTCTGCACTGAGGCCATGATCTCGCTGCTGTTATGATATTGGATGGCCGGTTTATTAGGATTGAATACATAGTCAAAAAGCGGCACCATCAGCGTGATGCTGACTCCGCTGAAAGGCAAACAGCGTCATTGCCACCAGACCGGCCACCATATAGGGCCAATAGCGCAACATCATCCTGAAAAGCAGGAGGATCTTGCTGCCGGGTTTGCTTTCGTTCTTATCCATATTGCGCCAATAAAAAAAAGCCAGCTAAAGCTGGCAAGGAAATTGTGGCACGCCCTTAGGGATTCGAACCCCAAACCTTCTGATCCGTAGTCAGATGCTCTATCCAATTGAGCTAAGGGCGCACACTGTTTGAGCACTCTTTTTCCGGTGGCCTTTTCTGTCAATGAAATTCTTGGAGTAAGCGGTATGTCCTTCCCTCACATCCCGCTATTGAGTCTCTGATAATCAAGGATGGGTTCCAATAGTCCTGCTTCGATGGCGCTTTTCACGCTTTTGCAGGGCAGGTTTTGCTCGTAGATGGCGCCTTTGCTGATGGTGCTGATGTCTGTGCCATACTCGCGTTGAAGGGCATACATCAAGCGGGTGAAGATGTTTATCCAGCTCAGGCGGGTGCCCGGTTTGCGGGCCATCGCGGCGTAATACTTCAGGTCTGTGATGTATTCATCGCTCAGGTTCAGGCTTTTGAGATTCTTCATCGTGGCGGCCATCTTCGCGTTTTGAACGGTGGCACGTGGTTTCACATAACGGCGGCAAAGGATGCGCTCCAACTGGGGATCGTAATAATACACCAGGCCATCGCATTTGCCGCTGTAGGCTTTGAGCAGGTTTTTGTAAAAGACTTTCATGGTATCTCCTGTTTTTCGTTATGGGTTATGGGTTATGGGTTATGCGTTAGCCCTGCTACCTGCCACCTGCAACCTGTAACCTCTACCCTATACGGGCTACGATTTCTAATTTCCCCCTTGCCAGGCTCCCGGAATCCGCTTCAGTAGGACTCAGGATGGTGAGGAGTGGCTGTCTGGAGCGGGAGAAGCCGGGGATGAACACGAAAATCAGCAAATTCGCAAAATAAGCAGGGGGGAACCCCCAAGAGAGTGAGCCACGTCAGGGTTCCATGCTGCTTAAAGTGCGAAAAAGCAGATTTTCAGGATTGTGTGAGTCACCTTTGGAGTTAATGCCGCTTGATCGGTTCAGACAAGCCGATGAATCCTGGAACTATTGCCCAGTTCAGGATAGCCATCGATTTTCGTGCGGCATTGACTTCAAACAGCGGGGATGCAAAGGAGAAAGGAGAAAGGAGAAATGGAAGGGAAAAGCATGCTTGCTGCTCGAAGTCCAAAGCACATGAACATTGGGAATAAGCTTGGAATTGGGGGAGTGCTTTGAACTCCGAGGGAGGCACCTTTGGAGTTAATGCCGCTTGATCGGTTCAGACAAGCCGATGAATCCTGGAACTATTGCCCAGTTCAGGATAGCCATCGATTTTCGTGCGGCATTGACTTCAAACAGCGGGGATGGGGGAAGTGAACAGAGAACCGAGAACCGTGAACAGAGAAGGCGATCCAGCTGCTTGAACTCCTGCGCTTCGCTACGAAGTCCAAGGGTGGAAGGTGAAAATCAGCAAATTCGCACTTTAAGCAAGGGAGAACCCCCATGAAGGCAGGGCAAAGGGC
>JAJOKA010000156.1 GCA_021206555.1 Candidatus Cloacimonadota bacterium
GCATTATCCAGCTCACGTCCGGCATCGTCGATCTTGCGTCGGGTCTTTTCCAAGACTCCCCCAAAGAGCCCAAAGTCCTTCTTCACTGCGGCCAGCACCTTCCACACTTCACTGCTCTTCTTTTGAATGGCCAGGGTTTTGAAGCCTACCTGCAGGCTGTTCAAAAGAGCGGCAATGGTGGTGGGGCCGCACATGATCACGCCGTATTCGCGCATGATCAGTTCAAAGAGACCGGGGACGCGTAGCACTTCTGCATAAAGGCTCTCGAATGGCAGAAAGAGGATGGCAAAATCGGTGGTGATGGGAGGATTGATGTATTTATCGCGAATGTCCCGCGCGCAGCCTTTGATGCGCAAGACCAAAGCCTTTTGAGCGCTGACCAAAGCCGGCATATCGTTAGCTTCATAGGCCTCTACCAGGCGGTGATAATCTTCCACCGGAAACTTGGCATCAATGGGTAGATAGACCTTGCTGTCTTTGTCGTCCGGGCCGGGCATCACGATGGCAAATTCCACCACTTCGTCACGGCGGGGACGGGGCTTGAAATTGAGCACATATTGCTCCGGGGCCAGCACTTCGGCCAGAAGATTTTCCAATTGAAGCTCACCCAATACCCCACGTGGCTTCACGCCTTCCAGAGTGCGCTTCAGATCTCCCCACGCCGGTTGGCCAGATTTGCGCATTTCACCCAGGCCTTTGTGCACCTTCTTCCAGGCGTTGGGTGACTTGGGTGAAAGACTCGCCCAGGCGTTTTTCCAGGGTCTCATGCAGCTTTTCATTCCACGGTCTTGCGCATTTTCTTCCAGCTTGATTTTCATTGCCGCTACGGATCTGTTCCATACGCTCTTCGATGCTCTTTTTTCAGTTTATCAGATTGCTCTGTGGTGCCGGAAGTGAGCTCAGCTAGCTTGCGGGATAGGCTTTCGGAAAGGTTGTTCAGGGCTTTGGTGAGTTCCTCGCGATTGGTGAGAGCGTCTTTATTGATCTGTTGATTCAGTGAGTTCAGAGTTGCGGCAAGCTCAGCTCGGGTTTCAGCGGCTTGCTTGATCTGACTGTCCGAGTTATCCTTCAGAGTCCTGGCCAGTTCTTCCCGGTTTTCACGGTTTTGGCCCAGAATATCTGCTCGCAGATTGGCGGTTTCATCCTTCAAGCTGCGTGACAAAAGCTCAATATCCTGCTTGATCCTTTGCAGTTCATCATGCTCGCTTTTGGGTTTGCGTAAAACGATGATGACCGCCAGGATCAGAGCCAGCAACTGCAAAGCGATGATCAGATAAAGTTCCATGCTTCCTCCTTTTCTAGTGATTAGGGGTTAGTGGTTAGTGGTTAGGGGAATCGGTGAAGCTGATGCTTCACCGATTCTCTAATTCACCTATCTCGTTGCGCAGCAACCTAATAAAGTGGGAAACGCTGGGTCAGTTCCTTCACTTCGAGCTTGATTTTGGCCAGTTCGTCTTCGTTTTCAAAGTTATCGCGCACTTTGCGGATGAGGCTGGCGATGATCTTCATTTCCGGGATGCCCATGCCGCGTGTAGTCACGGACGGTGTGCCAAGGCGGATACCGGAAGCCACGAAAGGACTGCGGGTATCAAAAGGCACTGTGTTTTTGTTTGCCGTAATTCCTGCCAGGTCAAGGGCTTCTTCCATCTTCTTACCGCTGGGTCCACCGGCTTCTTCCGGGCCTAGATCGATCAACATCAGATGGGTATCGGTGCCACCGGAGACCAGATCAAAACCTTCATCCATCAAAGCCTCGGCCAGAGCATGGGCATTGTCCACCACTTGCTTCATATAGGCTTTAAACTCAGGTTGCAGAGCCTCGTGGAAGGCTACAGCTTTGCCGGCGATGGCGTGCATCAAAGGACCGCCCTGTATGCCGGGGAAGACCTTGGCATCGATATCGCGGGCAAGCTCTTCCTTGCAGAGAATGAGCCCGGCACGCGGGCCACGCAGAGTTTTATGCGTAGTGGTGGTTACCACGTCCGCGTAGGGCACAGGATTATCGTGCAATCCCGCAGCTACCAATCCCGCGATGTGAGCCATATCTACCATGAACTTAGCGCCAACTTTGTCGGCAATCTCACGGAAGCGCGCAAAATCGATCTTGCGGGGATAAGCGGAAGCACCGGTCAGGATCATTTTGGGTTGGTGTTCGAGGCCAGGCGTTCGATCTCATCATAGTCAAATTGTTTGGTATCCTGGCGAACATTGTAATGGATCACGTTGTAAAGCTGTCCGCTGAAGGAAAGCGGATGCCCATGGGTGAGGTGTCCGCCATGGGAAAGTTCCAAAGCCAGCACGGTGTCGCGGGATTGACCAGGGCGAAATAGGCAGCCATATTGGCCTGAGAACGCTGTGGGGCTGGACGTTGGCATGTTCCGCACCAAATAGTTCCTTAGCACGTTCGATGGCCAGGCGTTCCACTTCGTCGATGTATTCGCAACCGCCATAGTAGCGGCCATAGAGCTTGTAGTTTACCTTGCCTGTCTTTTTGCTCCAGCGATAGGGATAGCCCTCAGCATATTTATTGGTGAGGATGCTGCCCTGAGCTTCCATCACGGCCATTGAGGTAAAGTTTTCACTGGCGATGAGTTCCAGATTTTCTTGCTGCCGGGTGAGCTCGTTTGAGATGGCGGCATAGAGTTCGGGATCCTGTTTTTGGATGTGTTTCACTTCCTTTCTCCTTGGTGTATTTTATCTAATCTTTGTTCGTGTCGTCCCCCTTCAAAAGGGGTTTCCAACCAGGCTTTGGCGATCTCAATCGCGTAGGCTGTGGCGGTGAAGCGTCCGGCCAGAACCAGGACGTTGGCATTGTTGTGCATGCGGGAAAGCCTGGCTATATCTGTGATGGAGCACAAGGCAGCACGAATGCCGGGAACTTTGTTGGCAGTAATGCTCATCCCGATGCCGCTTCCGCAGATCAGGATGCCCAGTTCACAGCTTCCGTCAGCCACAGCTTTTGCAGCTGGAAAGCCGCTATCGGGATAGTCCATGCTATCTTCACTATGGGTTCCGAAATCCACGAATTCATGCATGGGGAAGGCCTTTTTCAGCTCTTCCTTGAGGGCATAGCCCGCGTGATCACTGGCTATGGCAAGCTTCATGTTTCCTCCGCCATCAGGCAGCTTAAGGCAATGCAGTAGTACTTTGAGTTTTCGCTTTCACTGCGGCTCATCACCACCACGGGTTTGGATGTGCCCTGGATCAAACCGGCCAATTCCCCTCCACCAAAGAGCATCAACCCTTTGTAGAAGGCATTGGCGGTTTCCAGATTGGGAAAGATGCAGATGTCGGCATCGCCACCGATGGGGTGTCCACGCCTTTGATCTCAAGGCTGGAGGGATCGCAGGCCAGGAAGATGTCCAGCGGGCCATCCACCACGCAGCCTTTGATCTGACCGCGCTCGGCCATCTTGCTGATCAGGGCATAATCGATGGTATTGGGCATGCCCGAAGAGACCTTTTCCGTTGCGGTAATCAGGGCTACTTTGGGTTTGGCAATGCCCAGTTTGTGTGCCATCTTCACGCTGTAATTGACCATGGCTATCTTTTGCTCCAGATCAGGATTGGGCAGCACGGCGGTGTCCGAAATGAGCAGCAATTTATGATACTTAGGCAGCTCCAGAGCGCAGGTGTAGCTCATTACCGCTTTGGGGGGCAAGAGCCCGCGCTCTTTGTTCAATACTTCTTTGAGGAACTTATCCGTGCCCACCAGGCCTTTCATCAAGACATCAGCCTCAGCGCTTTTCACCATGCGCACTGCTTCGCGAGTAGCTTCATCCTGATTTGGCAGATCTACGATCGTGTAGCCTGCTGCAGGCAGAGTGTAGTCTCTCAGGAGTCCCTCGATGCGGCTGTTGTTCCCGATCAGGATGGGATGCACAAAGCCTTCAGATGCAGCCCTGCAGAGAGCGCCAATGCTATTGGCATCTTCTGCCACGGCGACCGCGACACGGGTCTTTTTGCCCAGGACTTTGGCTTTGTCAGCGATTTCGATCAGCTTTCTCATGGCTAGGCAAGCATTGCCGCAAGGGCGATGGAATATAGTTTGCTGCGCTCGCTGTCTCCACGTGAGGTAAGCACGCAGGGTACTCTGGCGCCCATCACGATGGCGCAAAGTTCACTTTTCAGGAGCTTGACGATCGTTTTGTAGAATGTGTTTCCGGCTTCGATATTGGGGAAGAGAATGCAATCCGCGTCACCGCAGACTTCGCTCTTCATGCCTTTGATCACCGCGCTTTCGTGATCGATGATGAGATCCATGCCCAGAGGGCCTTCGATGATGCCACCCTTGATCTGTCCGCGTTGTGCCATTTTGGAGATGATCGCGGCATCAGCACAGGAAGGAATCTTGGGTAGGGTCTGTTCACTCGCAGCCAGCAGCCCCACTTTGGGCCTTTCAATGCCCAAAAAGTGCGCAGTTTTGATCAGATAGTTCGTGATGGCTACTTTTTGGTTCAAATCCGGCAATGGGATGATGGCCACATCGCCAAAGATCAGTAGTTTGTGATAGTTCTTGGGTTCGGCCACCGTGATGTGCGAAAGGATCGCGCCGGGGTTCATCAGCCCCTGTTCTTTGTTCAAAATAGCTCGCATATAGCGATCGGTGGAGAGTAGTCCTTTCATCAAGAAATCTCCCTCACCCGCATTGATCAGAGCCACCGCCTTAGTTGCGGCTTCCAGATCATGCTCACAATGCACGATATTGAAGATGGCGGGATCAATTTCATGATCTTTGCAGCCTTTTTTTGATGAGGGTTTCGTCGCCCACCAGGATAGCTTCGATGATACCGATTTTTACCGCTTCGGCTACGGCGACTATCGTATGGGCGTCAATCGCCCAGGCAGCCACGAGACGTTTTTTGGCACGAGAAGCCAGTACTTCAAACATCTGGTCAAGTTTTCGAATTTCCATTTATTTCTCCATTAATATGATCACACTATAGATACCATGTTTGCAGCAGGTTAACTCCGCGTCGCTGCACCTGCACAGTCCGGTATTCACTATACAGCAAAGTTCCGTTCGGGCTGTAGTATTCCAAACGGATTCTGTGTTCACCCACCGGTAAAGGGATCTCAGCTACCATGGCCTGAGCCGGAAAAAACTGGGACATTCTGAGATCGGCATTTTCACTGAGGAACACCGCCGCGTCAGCAGCAATACTGAGAAAGGTGGCTGCTAACGATGAACTGTTGCGTCTGGCCTGACTCTTGGCTTCTTCGGCCGCGATGCCTTTGAGCACACTGCGGGTGATGCTTTTGAGCAGGATCACGGGTTCTTTGATCTCGTAGGTCTTAGCTGCCACGCGTCCCATGTCTTCCAGCTTTTGCATCGTGTGGCGTGAACCATCCGGAGCTACTGCCACCACCTGCCCGATGCGAGGCGTACGATTCACCAGATAGGGCAATGAGAACTTGAAGTAATAGCCTTCTCTGATGTCCGGCCAGGCGACGGGAAAGACATCAATCTCATCGTCCACACTGCCGATCAAAAGCAGGTCCTTTGAGGTGTGGATATGCATTTCCCGTGAGCGCTTATAGGGCCCGCGATTGATCAGGCTCAAGACTCGCAGAACGGGTGTGTCGCCCTTGGTTTCCGGATGCAGAAGGCCCGGCATGGAAAAGGGATAGATATCGCTTTGGCTTTCAAAGGCAAAGCGGATATTGTCATAGTCAATCCTGGCCGAATCCGTATTGCCTTCCGCGGCATACATGATCAGGCTCAGATAGCGCGCCAGGGCAGAGGAGTGAAACTTGTTTTTCCCGTATTTGATCTCGGCTTTGGCTTTGGGATCGCTAGCCAGTTCCTTGGCCATTTTCGCGTGTTTCTGCTCCAGAAAGCTCAGTTTGTCGTCTATCCTGCGCACTTCCACGAAGGCCACATCCCGATCTCCCAGTTGCAAGTAGTTAAGCGCTTTGAAGACATTGAGATACACGTCTTCATAGTCTTCCCCCCGTATAATCCAGGGCATTATCATTGAGCAGCATGGAAGCAGCAGCTTTACTGATGCTTCTGGTAGTCAGCTCTTCGATGGCTTCTTCGGCTAAGTGCAAGAGCTCGTTACTTTTCGCCCAGTCTCCATTGTAATGATGCAAAAGGCCCGCGTCGAGGTAATACAGGACGCGATCTTTGGCCTTATAGAGCTTGGGATTTTGCACAATGCTCAGTGCCGCTGGGATGTCGCGCTGCGATATGGCCGTATCCAGATCTTTCCCTCGCGCTTGACGCGTAACCATGCTGGCACAGGAACTTAGCAGTATGAGCAGAGCTATACTGAAAGCTAGTCCGACCATGGAGGTCGGAAACAGGTTCTTTGTGACCTGTTTTGTCATAAATTACATCTTGAAGCGGCTGCTTTGCACGATTTTCTTGATCTCTTTGCTGCCCATCCAAACCGTTTCGCTAGTTTCCACGTTTACCAATTGCATGTCAACCTGGTAAAACTTGGCCTGGGTTCTGTCCACTCTGTCCATCATGGTTTTCACCGAACCTTGCAACATATAGTCAGCGCCCACTTCTTGCGCCATACGCTTGGCTGATTCCTCGGAAGCGTGATATTGCTGCTCTGCGCGCTCTTCACGAACATCCGCGCGATCATCGCGGGAAGCCACAAAGCGCACCATGCCACTATTGAGCAATTCCCGCGCGATGTCACGCGCAAAGGCCTGCATCTCATGTGTTCGCTGGATAGATTGCGCATCGCGCCCACGATCACCACCGGCGCGCGTCCTTCCGTCTGAGTAAATCTGCTCATCCAGGGACGGGAGAGCATGTCCCGCACCATTTCTTCGGAGACCAGGCGGCTGTCCGTATCATTCCATCTACCGCTTAGATCAGTCGCGGTATCAGCGGATACACGCTGCACTTTCACGCTGGGGCCGCAAGCTGTGAGCAGCACCATCATACTAATGGCCAGAATTATCAGTAGTTTTTTCATTGATCCTCCCTGATCGCACAGCAAACGCCACGCAACCAAGCAATTTAATATTTTGCTTCGCTAGTATAATCTCATGTAAGGCAATATCATAGATGCGATGACACTACCGGGCTACGCCCGAGCATCACGATATATATTACTACCTGCTAAAACCCGAAGATAGCGTTTTTTTTGTCAAGCGAAAAAACACCCGTCTCGCAAAATATGCTTGACAGCCTTGGCTCCAGTGTAGGAATTGCGCAAAATTAATCGTCAACAAAGGAGAAGCCGTGAGATTCCAGCGTTTATATCGCGTTCACAGCATGCAGGAAGCCCTGTATGGTGCTCTTGCCAAGCAGAATCCCATCCTTGATGACGACGTGGAGGTGTTAGTTAAATTGTCTGCATTTAACGCAACATTGACACCTCGCATTACCTCATAAAGCCCGGCAACACCAGTCTGTTCCGTGTTTCACGGAATCATTGATCAATCCCATCCCGGCATAGCAGCCGCAAGGCATGCTTTAATTCCGCATCCTGTATTTGCCAATACAGAATGCCCAAAAGACCAAAAAATGAGGTAAAACAAATGCAAGCTCTTGGCAGACAAATACTCGTAGAGTTCTACGATTGCGATCACGACATTTTGAAAGACGAAGAATATATCACCAAAGCCATGGTGGAGGCCTGCATCAAAGGCCAGGCCACCGTTATGACCCACACCTTCCATTCCTTCAGTCCCTACGGCGTTAGCGGAGTGGTGGTAATCGCCGAATCCCACGTGGCCATCCACACCTGGCCGGAATATGGCTATGCCGCGGTGGACATCTTCACCTGTGGCGAAACGATCGAACCCTGGATCCTTTTCAATCATCTCAAGGAAGCCTTCAAATCTCAAAAAGCCAGTCAGATGGAGCTCAAGCGCGGTCTCTTTGAAACCGAGGCAGGGGCAAAACTTCTGCACAAACCGGAAGGTATGTGATCATGGCAAAATGGCACATTGATCTGCACAGCCCCACCCGCGGTCTCAGCTTTGAAGTTCGTGAACACCTATATACTGAAACCAGCCCTTACCAAAGGATAGACATCGTTGATACTGCCGATTTTGGCAAGGTGATGCTATTGGACGACGTGCTGATGGTGACCGACAGGGATGAGTATGTCTATCACGAAATGCTTTCCCAACCCTCGCTCTTTACCCATCCTAATCCTGATCGGGTGCTGATCATCGGGGGTGGGGATTGCGGCACCCTGGCGCGCGTGTTACTCCATAAATCGGTGAAACAGGTGATCCAGGTGGAGATCGACGAGATGGTGACCCGGGTGGCCAAAAGCTATTTCCCTCAGCTCACAGCCTGCCTTGATGATCCCCGGGCAGAATTGATCTTCTCTGATGGCATCGAGTATCTGCGGGCAAATCATGATGGCTTTGACCTCATTTTGGTGGATAGCACCGATCCCGTGGGCTTTGCTGCCGGGCTGTTCCGGCGCGACTTCTTTGCCGATTGCCACCAAGCCCTGAAGAGTGACGGCATCCTCTGCATCCAATCCGAAAGCCCCTGGATCCCGGATCTGCTGGAGCTGATCGCCGAAGTAAACCGGGATCTGAAGTCCCTGTTTCCCATTGTGGCACCATATCTGGCCGCGATTCAGACCTATCAAGCCGGACTCTGGATGTTCCAAATGGCCTCAAAACGCTACTCCCCCTTCAGTGATGATGTATTCGCTCGCCTCAGCAAGGCAGAGCTGGAGTTTAACTACTACAACGCGGATATCCAACGCGCGGCCTTTGCCTTACCGCAGTTTGTGCGAGCTAAGATCACTCCCACTTTGACCTAGATAGAATTCACCGAACATCTCCCACGATCACTAATTGTAAATCGTAAATTGTAAATTGTAAATTGTAAATTGTAAATTGATTAACCACTTCTCCCCGCTTTGTGAGCATTAATCAAGCGATCATCCCCCCTTAATCAAGCGTTAACTATTAACGCTTGATTAACGCTTGATTAAGACTTGATTAACGCCCTTAAAGGAGAGAGAATGGTGTAAACGTATTTATAATTTAGATTTTCGATTTACGATGCTATATCCGTACAGGCACGCCGACGAGTTTTGCAGCTAACGGTCTGATCAGAAAAGCCCTCGATCTTCGGGCGGCAATGACTTCAAACAGCGGGTCAGGGGCTCCTCCCTCGGAGTTCATGCTGCTAACAATGGTCTGAATGCCTGCAAAACTTGTGGGCTACGATAATCTCAAGCAAGCTCGGGAACTTCGGGCAGCATGGACTTCGAGCAGCGGGATTGGGGGAGTGAATAGTGATCTGCATGCTTGCTGCTTGAACTCCAATCCTTCGGATAGAAGTCCAAGGGTGATCTGCATGCTTGCTGCTTGAACTCCAATCCTACGGATAGAAGTCCAAGGAGGATATGGGATGCCAAGCAGGAGCTTGCCACCCCAGTGTAGATGCTTCATCCTGAAGCATACATGTTGATGCGGTAACCAGCCACACGCAAACGCCAAGATGGCGTTTCTGCTTTCAAACGCCAAGATGGCGTTTCTGCTTTCAAACGCCAAGATGGCGTTTCTACTTTCAAACGCCAGGATGACGTTTCTACTTTCAAACGCCAGGATGGCGTTTCTACTTTCCATCGTTGCATGCTCGCTGCTGGAAGTCGAAAGCGCTTTGAAATCCTCGTCTTCGATGCGGGACTCAAGCAGTGGGTGATATTGGTTTGGCTTATTAGGAACTGGGATAGCGCTTACGACTCCCAGGGAGGCAGATGCGCCAATCTGCGTTCTACTTTGTCAGATCAATCGCCTCTTTCAGCATTTGATGATAGTGATTCGCGGGGTCAGGAAGGGCTTCCAGACAGTCGATTGCGGCCTTAACATCATTCACGGCCAGATGGATCATACCCAGATGATAGAGCACTTCCGGGTCCAGCTTGTCCAGCTCAAAGAGTCCCTTGATCCTATCGACATAGATGGCAGCGGTCTGAAAGTCGCCCTGAATATACTTCAGCCAGGCCATGGAATCCAGGATGGCGCCATCTCCCGGCATCAGCTCCAGCGCTTTTGTGATCAGGATATCCGCTTCATCCAGATGCTCCGGATGGCTGAGCAGAGTGTAGCCCAGATCGTTCAGAAAGAGAGCCTCATTGGGAAAGGAGCGGATGGCCTGGCGCAGGGTACTGATCAGTTCCTGATCGTCTTCTTGCTGATGCAGATCCGCAAGCAGCAGGGTATATTCTTCCTTACCGGCCAGATTGCGCTCCATCAGGCTCCTGGCAAAAAGCAGAGAGGCCTGATTGTCCGCGTCCTCATTCCGTTGATAGTTGATTGAGAGCAGCAAATCGCGCAGGATGGGATCCGGAATCAGCGCTTGCGCGCGGCGATCGAAGTCGGCTTTGGCTTCCTCATTGGAGGATTGGAAGCTGTCCAGATTCTTATAGAGATAGTAGTGAGATATGGTGTAGGCTCTGTCCAGCGAAGTGACGCGTTCACAGAGTTGCTCCAAAGGCAGGCTATCGTCCTCATGCTGAATGGCGTATGCCAGCAGAACTGCGGCAATCTGCGCGTCGGCTGTTGGTTCCCAAGGTTGAGCGATCAGGAATCGGCTGATCTCGTGGATGCTATCGCCCGCGTCAGCAAAAAACGCAATCTCGGCATAGGTGGCGATCAGCGCTTTATCCCTGGTCTCGATGATCTTGCGCCCATTTTGGACAACGATATCACCTTGCTGCTGTTGCTGCATCCTGCTCATAAACATCAGCATCTTCTCTGCGTCCTCAGGATACTGATAGTGCTCAAAGACGCGGGAAAGAGCAGACAAATCCTGCTTTGAGATCAGGATATCCAGCATGATCTCATCGCCTCGGGGATCGCCGGGATATTTGCTTAAAAGCTCCAGGCTGAAGTCCGGATCAACGGGGGCATGGATGGAAGCCAGGATATAGGCCGCGAAGCTTTTATCAACGGCAATATCCAGAATACTCTTCACCTTATTCTTGTCTGCAACTCCACTTTGGCTGAAGCGATGATTATACACGATCAGCTGCGCGTTGGCACTGCGTTGATAAGCTTCCAGATCATTGATTACCCACTCAATGCCCTCAGCGTTTTGCAACAGAGTAAAGACGCGCATCGCGTCGATGAGATCAGTATCGGTAAGCAGATTTTCTTCCCGGGCTTGCCGCAGTTGCTGCACTATCTGTTCCTGCTCAATGGGGAATCTGAGAAAAGAAGCAATGTTTGCTCTCAGCAGAGCCTGCTTGATCTGCGGACTGGCAGGGTCATAGCTCAGCGCTTTTTGATACTGCTGAATGGCCAGAGTTTGATCGCTGTAGCCGGCGAAGCTTCCGGATAGATAGTGATATACGGAATAGGCATTGGGACGGGAAAAATCCTGAGGGACAGGAATTTGGGGCGCTTTCGGTTCAGGCACGCTCGCGCAGGCGCCGAGCAGCAGCAGTAACAGGACAGGGATAAGAAATCTGATCATTACAGAGCCGAAACCTAATCGATCTTAATGGTGCTGGAAATCACAAAGAGCTCCTGCAACACGGGAAGCTTATCTCCCGCAGGGAAATAGACGCTATTATCCACGATGTAGGCTTTGCCCTCGTGCCAGAAGGCAAAGCTCTGGAAAGCGCCACCGATCATGTGTTTGGCATTGGTCCAGGCTCCGGTGAGCCGCAAGGCATTGTATCCGGCAAAGCCCAGGCCATCTTTGCGCACTGCTGCAGGATCAAAGACGTCACCTTCGAAGTATTTCTCCCCGATCATCTTGCGCTTTTCGATCAGCCAGTCGTGCGTAAGGCTGGTCTCATCTGCCATATCCTCAAAATAGATATTGACGTATTTGTCGGGAATCTCACGGTTTTGCATGCGGGCACGGTAGATGAAGGACAGGAAATTGCCCACCCGGTCGTTTGAATAAAGGGTATAGTTACTGGGAATCTGGAGGCTGAAGGGATAGGGCTCAAAGAATGAGGCAGGGATCACCTTGATCTGATAGGCTTGATTGCCCAGGCGCTCGCGATAGCGCTTGAGAAAGAGCTGAAAGATGTTTTCGCTTTGAAAAGCGGAGATTTTGAGCAGGTTCTCAGTATCGGTGGCCAATAGATACATGATCAGTTGATCCCGGCTGGCGAAGTTTTTGGCGGTAAAGAGATCTCCGCCGCTTTGGTTTACACGTGTAATGAAATCCGGTGAGAGGCTGGATTTCATGTGGTTTGAGATGTGGCCTTTGGAGCTAAGATCTCCGATGAAGAGGAGATTGCGATACTGCGAATACTGCTCAATTTCGTTGATATTAGCAAGATTGAGTTTGAAATACCGTTCAGGGTACACCAACATCAATTCGCGCTCGATGCTGCCCCGGATGATGCCCTGCACTTTTGCCCAGTTTTCGGCATCACAAAAGACATAGATATCGCGCTCATCGCCCAAAGCAATGGCCTTGCCACTATCAAAGATATTGTCATACTCAGTATAACGCTCCGGTTTGCCCTCACCGGAGCATCCGAAGAGAATGAGCAGAGCCAGGATCGGAATCGTCCAACGCATCTTAAGCCTCCTTTTTGAATAGAGCTTTTAGGTAATTTAAACCGCTGATGAGGGTGATAAATACCACCAGCCAAAACCAGATTCGGGTACCCAGGATCACTTTGGCGCTCACATCGGGCACAAAGGCCATAATCGCCAGCGCAAAGATGATGCCGGCCATCTGCATCACGGTTTTGAGTTTTCCCAGTTTGTCAGCCGCCACCACGATGCCCTTTTTGTGAAACACTTCCCGCAGGATGGTGATGCCCACTTCCCGGATGAAGATCACGATCAGGATCACGATGGGCAACCTGAAGGGTTCCAACCAGGTGAGTCCGATCAATGCCGAGAGCACCAACAGCTTATCCGCCAAAGGGTCCATGATCTTGCCAAAATCACTGATAACTTCCCATTTGCGGGCCAGATAGCCATCGATATAATCCGTGAAAGAGGCCACCATAAAGATGATCAGACTGATCAGAGCGCTATTTTCAGCACGACAGGTGAATAGGAAATAGACGAAGACCGGCACCAACAGGAAACGCAGGATGGTGCAGGCATTGGGGATATACTTATGCATCATCGGCCTCATCATTGCTCTTGGCAAGCGGTGGAGCACTATCCAGGACGCGATCATGCTCATAGACCCGGAGCATCATTACGATCACGAAAGTGGCGATCAGAGCAGTGCCGCCCATGGCCGCAAACTCCCACCACTGCGCGAGGTTCTGCCAATAGCTGAGATAGTATCCTCCATAATATGCTCCCGTCACCAAGGCCACGGGTAGCAGCAACATCATCCAGGTGTGAGAAGCGTTCAAACGGTTATGCCGCATCACGTCCACCACGCTCACCAGCTTGCGCTTGTCTTTCAGGTAGATGTGCAGTTCATAGCTTAAGCGGCTGAAGATGAAGATGATCAGCATCATGACTGCCGCGTAGATGGTGAAGATCAGACTGCGGCTTTTGATGGTGCGGATTTCCTGCATGATCTGGCTGTAGGCGTGCTTTGGCTATCGATATCGCTTTCTTCCAGGTGTGTGCGCAAAAGAAACATCAGGCTGGTCTTTGCTCTGTCGTTTGAAACTCCCGGCTTAAAAGTCACGGTGATCACATCCGGGAAGGAGTAATCCGCAATCATGCTCTCGGATAAGGGCAGGGCATAGGCCTCGATCAGCTCCAGCGCGGCCTGATATCCGGTTTCATGATGGTATTCCTCGATGCCTTCGATCAGGCCAATACCGGACAGAATGGGTGCCACCTTTGTGGTATCAGCCACATAGGCATAGACCGGAAGCTTGGCCAGCGCTTGATATTGGCTATCGGCACTCTGGCCATGGGTGTGGGCCAGGAAAACCCAAGCCCCGTAAAGTATGATCAAAAGGGCGATGATCAGATAGAATCTTGCATTCATTATGTAGTTCCTAAACCTAGCTTTACGCAAAAATACGTCTTTTTCCCAAAAAGAACGTGCTTGCCTGTGATGTCAAGAGAAGTCTCACGCAGATGCTGCTCAAACTCTTTGATCCGGGCTTCGGGATAGATCACGATGGCTGTGCCTCCGGGCCTTAGACAGCGCTCTATGGCCTGGCATAGATCGCGCATCGTGCAGCTGAGCTCCACGCGACTGAGATTCTTGGATAAATGGGGAGAAAGAAGGCCAGTGCCGGCTTTTTGCCAGGGGGGGATTGGCCAGGATGAGATCGTATTTGCCGGAGTGCTCGCGCAGGTCTTGATGACAGAAGGATATATCAAGCTCGCAGGACGCGGCATTGGCAATGGCCAGCTCGATCAGCTCTTTTTGGATGTCTATACCTTGCACCTGCCATTGGGGGCGTGATAATGCGCACATTATGCTCACGATGCCACATCCGCAACCCAGATCCAGAACACAAAGGGGAGCATCTTCGAAACTCTGTAAAGCGTAGTCCACCAAAGCGGCACTGGCTACAGATACTCCCTGAGCATCCCTGTCCTGCATAATCTGTTTACCCTCAAAGGGAAGCGCCACTTCCCCTCTCCCGCGCGTCATCTTTTCCTTACTTGAGAGCCAGCATGCGGTCGATGGCGGATTTGGCCTGATGCGCGATCTCGGACGGCACGGTGATGTGATACTCTTCATCCTGCAGAGCGGAAAGCACATCTTCCACCTTGGTCTTTTTCATGTTCTGACAGATGGCTTTGGGCGAAAGGCTGATGATACTCTTGCCGGGATGCAGGTGTTTCAGATAATCCGTAAGTCCATTTTCCGTAGCGATAATCACGCGGTCATTTGTTTCCAAATACTTGACCATCCCTCCGGTGGACATCACCTGATCCGCGCTGTCCACGATCACCGGATCACACTCAGGATGCACCAAAAGCTGATGATCCGGATGTTTCGCGCGCAGGTCTTGCACATCTTTCAGGCTGAATCCCCATTGATGGGTGGGGCAATAGCCATTCCAGGTGATGATCTTGCGACCGCTAACTTTGGCCACATAACTGCCCAGATTGCGATCCGGCACAAAAAGAATTGTCTTATCTGGAGGAATGGAAGATACTACTTTGAGGGCATTGGACGAAGTGCAACAGATATCGCTTTCGGCCTTCACCTCCACTGTGGAGTTGACGTAGCAAACCACCACGGAGCCGGGGTATTGGGCTTTGAACTCGCGCAGTTGCTCACCACTGATCATATCCGCCATGGGGCATCCGGCATCGATCACCGGTAGTATTACTTTGGAAGCAGGATTGAGCAGAGCCGCAGTTTCGGCCATGAACTTCACTCCGCAAAAGACGATCAGCGGGCTCTTTACTGCTGCTGAAAGAATGGATAGTTGCAGCGAATCCCCACGGTAGTCTGCCATTTCCTGAATCTCAATCGCCTGATAGTTATGCGCCAGAATCAGGGCATTTTTCTCGGCTTTCAGTCGATGTATCTCTTGGATAATATCATGCATAAGTCATTCTCCTGTATGTCCGAATCCACCGGCATTACGGCTGGTTTCGTCCAGGCTCTCGCACTGCTCAAAGCTGAAGTGCTCTACCCTGGCAAAAACCATCTGGGCAATGCGCATGCCGGGTGTGATGCTTACAATCTCGGTTCCCAGATTGATCAGGATCACCTTGATCTCGCCGCGATAATCCGCGTCAATGGTGCCGGGGCTATTGAGAATGCCCAGACCCAGCTTCAAAGCCAGGCCACTGCGGGGACGGATCTGAGCTTCAAAACCTTCCGGAATGGCCATGGCAATCCCCGTGGGAATCGCCATCCGTTGCATGGGAGCAAGGATTACGCTTTCTTCCAGACAGGCAAATAGATCGTAGCCCGAAGCATGGTCACTCATTCTCAGGGGCACTTGCGCCTGAGGATGGGTCTTGATAAAGCTCAGCTTCATGACTTTCTGTGCAGCAGATAATCGGCCAGAATCCTCAGCTTAAGCGAGCGATCTCCCAAGGTGGAAATGGCGGTTTTGGCTTTTTCAGTGAGCTCAGCAGCCATATTGCGGCTCTCTTCGATGCCATAAACCGCGGGGAAAGTGGCCTTGCCTTGTGCTTCGTCCTTGCCGATGCTTTTGCCCAGCTTGGCGGAACTGCCTTCGATATCCAGCAGGTCATCAATGATCTGGAACACCAGGCCGATCTTGGTGCCATAATCATCAATGATAGCCAATTCCTTGGCCGGAGCTTTGGCACCCAGGGCCCCGAAGCGCAGGCTGAGATTGATCAAACGGGCAGTTTTGTTGTTATGAATGTAGTTCAAGGTCTTTTTATCGATTTTCTTGCCTTCGGATTCGATGTCCACCATCTGTCCGGCAATGAGTCCTTTGATTCCAGCTTCAGTGGCCAGTTCGCGGACAAATTGCACCTTCAGGCTGTCATCGACCTCCGCATAAGTAATGATCTCAAAGGCATTGATCAAGAGCGAGTCTGCCGCCAGCAGAGCCACTCCATCGCCAAACACGGCATGGCAGGATTTCTTGCCCCGGCGGTATTCATCGTCATCGATATCGGGAAGGTCATCGTGAATCAGGGAAAATGTGTGCACCATCTCGATGGCGGCGGCCACAGGTGTGATGGGATCCAGATTTTCTTTATACATTTGATAGGCCAGCATGGTGAGATAGGGACGCAAGCGTTTCCCGCCGGCAAAAGGTACTGTAGCGCAGTGCCTTATGGATTTCTTTCGGGTATTCATCCTTGCGGGGAAGGTAGCGATCCAGGATGATGTTCACCTGTCTCTTGCTTTTCCTTCATGTCTTTTCTTTTAGCAGTACATTGGGATCCATTTCAGTTCTCCTCTGCTTTGGTGGGGATTTCCTCGCTGAGAATCTTTATCCTGGCTTCAGCTTCCCCCAGTTTTGCCTGACAGTGTTTGAGATATTTCACTCCTTCGGCATACAAATGCAGCATATCCTCAAGGTCGTTGGAACTGCCGGAAAGCTTTTCCACGATCTCTTCCAGCCCTTTCAGGGATGCCTCAAAGCTCAGCTCTTCAAGATTCTTGTTTTCCATGCGATGCTCCCATTCTTTTTAATCCTTATTATCAGAATGGAGTGATTCTGTCAATGAAAATTGCGGCATAGCTGATCCATCACGATGCAAAGGCTTCAATCCACAATCGGAATATGGCTTAAAACCGATATGTAAGCCCCAGCCCATCTCCCTGCATAGCCCATTCCAGGCGTGGAGTACTCTTCAGCACCAGCTTTGCTGAGAAATAGCCGATTACCGCTCCGGTGAAGGCGTCGCTGGCCCAGTGATTGTTGTCATGCACGCGGGAGATCGAAGTTATCGTGGCAATGCCATAGACAGCGGGTGCCACCCACTTATGCTCCTGATATTGCTCAGCCAGAATGGGGGCCAGACTCCAGGCCATGGTACTATGTCCGGAGGGGAAGCTATCGTGTTTACGCTTGAATCCGCTCGTGCTCCAAAACTCCTTACC
>JAJOKA010000191.1 GCA_021206555.1 Candidatus Cloacimonadota bacterium
GGCCTGGAACCGCATATATAGCAAGCTGATGTGGAATATGCACTGGATCTATTCAGGTGGATCTGGCCACCAGTCACCCGCGAAGACCTGGAGGATCTGCCCTGCCGTAGCGTTGCTGCCGCAGTGGAAGCCGGACTCTGCCACGCGTGAAAAGCTACTGGCTGCTCAGCGCATTGATGTAACGCGCTTTTCCGATGCTATGAAGTAGGGCGGACGCCGTTCCGCCCTTTCTGTTTCCAGCGGATATGTTTATTTCCCGCAGATTGGCGCAGATCAAAGGCGCAGATGAGCGCGGATTTATTTGGTAGCACGCGGATTACGCGGATCACGCGGATTCTTGTTTTCCCGCAGATTTACGCAGATAAAAAGCGCGGATTCCCGCTAATTCAGGTGGCAGGTGGCAGGTTTCAGGTTTCAGGTCTTGGGCTGCCAAGCTGCTAACACCTAACACCTAACACCTAACCACTAGTCCGGCTAACTTATATAGTTTTCTTGCCAGCAGATACACACGTGTTCCAGGCTGCTCCGGGAGGCGCTTTTGTTTGTTGGCATCGAGTGTTTCCGCTTCTTGGATAGCCGATTCTGTATGGGGGAGGAAATCCTTCGATACATCACCACTCACATTATGTGCATGAAGAGCTGTGTTGATGGAAGATTTTGTAATCAGCAATGGGGAGTTTTGTGTTATCCACAGAGCGGTTTCATAGTGTAGCAGATACCAGATTTCAAAACAAGGATCAGAAACTGCCACGCCATATTTTCTTTGAAATGCTTCATCGATGGCTTGGTAGAGGTTCTTTTCCCAGCGATCTGTATCCATTATCAACCAATAATCATAGTACTTTGAGATCACGGGCTCTTGTTTTTTGATATCTTGCTGAAAGTCTATCACATAGTTCAGCACGTCCTTGGGGCTGGAGCAATGGCTTTTTCTATCCACAACTTCAACCCTGGCCTGAGGAATCTTGAAATACTCGATGAACTTCTCAAAGTACTTCTGCTCGGTAACGCTACCTTCTGTAAAGATAAAGATCTTCCCGGGATATCTTTCCTGATACTTACGCTGGTATTTCATCAATCGCGCTCATCTTTGATCATCGGAACTGCACCATACAAACCGGCAAGATACGCTTTCTGCAGTGCTTTATCATTTCTGACTGTTGCAAACTCATTCAGGAGTGATAGATCAGATTCCATCTTGAAGTTCCTTCTGACAAACCAGATTGAGTCCCTTCTCAGGAGTTGCACATCCAGGAGAGTGGCATCGTGTGTGGTGACGATCATCTGCGCCTGTTGCTTCAGATTGGCATTGAACACAGCCTTGATAAAAGAGCGCGAGATCATTGGATGCAGACTCCGGTCGAGCTCATCAACCAGAATTATCGCGTCCTGCAAGATCAAAGTCAATATCGGGATCAGATCAAAGAGGCGATTGGTGCCATCTGACTCCTCCGCGATATCGAATTTGACATTCTCTCCGGTGAGAGGCATTTTGTGTGAGATTTGGATCAAATGAGCTTCTTTTGCGTCTTCCTGGAAGCTTACGGTGTATCTGTCACTCAGTTTCACGGTAAGGTTTTTGAGCAGCTCAGCTTTAAACATATTCTGGATGGGGAGTGGGATTTGATTCATAACTTCATCCGCGTCAACAGGCTTTACCAATAAACCATCGATTCCGAGATCGCATAGCTTCATCAATCGTCGGTATTCTTCCAGCAAGAAATCGTTGTTTAGTAATAGATTGTAGGATTGCAGCTCGGTATCCGGATAGATCACTACAATCCTGCGGAACCAATCATATACTTCACGGAAATCATCCAGATTCCTGTCGATTGATTCGGTAAGAAAGAGCTTATTTTCAGGTGTGCCTTTGAGCAGGAAGTGGATGAACACATCGTTTTGATTATTGGGGATACTTTTCACCTGATCTTAAGGCATTTTTGGTCTGCCTGTCATAGCTTCTTTCAAAAATCAGGTGCTCTCCCGTGGAATTGGCTTTATACAGCCATTCTCTCACTATCCCAGAGCCATGGAGCTCAAATCCATAACGGTAGATCTGACCTTGTACCAGAAATTCGAACTCAAAAAAGCTGGGTTTTGCGGAGCACTCGGGACACAATTTGAAGTGTAATGTCCTCTTTCCCAAAGGATTTGGTTCACCCAGTACAAAAGACTTAGCAAAATGCAGGGCCTTGATCAGATTCGATTTACCAGCCGCGTTCGGGCCAAAAATAAATGCTGCTTTCAGGATGTTCGGAAGGTGTCTGCTTTTGCTGGTCCAAAGCTGTTCTTTCAGGTTTCTTTCCTTGGACGCAAACATCTCAAGAGATGTTTTATCGTTGAACGACAGGCAATTTGCGACAGTAAATCGAATAAGCATGGGCATCTCCTCTGCGGGTATTGTGAAAATATCTCAATAAGTGCATATTCAGGAGTGCCCGGTATTTGGTCAAGAACTTTCTTGGCAGGTTACAGGTTGCGGGTCTGAGCTTGGGCTGCCAAGCTCCTGCTTGGTAGAAGCCTGGAGTTTGGACATTTCCAAGTGACCGGAAACTCACAAAGCATATACCAGCTTACTTTTACGGAACTTCGTTCGTCGACACGAGACGTGTCGAATCCTTTGGTTTTCATGTAAAAATGCCGTCCTGATGGGACTCGAAAGGGTTTCCGCTGCTTGAACTTAACTGAAAGCCAGCTTTCGCTACCGACCATGAAAGCGGAGGGATAGGATTGCAGACGTCTCGTCTGCACAAGCGACGGAGTCGCTTACTTTTTTGCGGAACTCCGTTCCGTTTCGACACGGGGACGTGTCGAATCCTATGGCTTTCATGTAAACTCCTCCGCTTCGCTACGAAGTCCAAGGGTGGAGACGATCTCGCTGCTTGTACTCCTCCGCTTCGCTACGAAGTCCAAGGGTGGAAGGCGATTCCGATGCTACAAAACAAAGGGCTGCAAGTAGCAGCCCTTTGAGACAAGTCGCGCTATGCGCGCGTAACGCTTAACTAACCATTACTCCATCAATAGCATCTTGCGCGTAGCAGTGTATTTACCTGCAGTAAAGCGGTAGAAATATACTCCGCTGGCGATGCTTTGGCCTCGATCATCTTTGCCGTCGAAGACTACAGAGTGATGTCCGGTAGCTTTTGCTTCATTGATCAAAGTCCGGATCTTCTGGCCACGGGCGTTGTAGATATCCAGTTTAACTGCGCAGGGCTCCAGAATGTCGTAGAGAATGGTGGTGCTGGGGTTGAAGGGATTGGGGATGTTGCCCTTCAATTCTGTGGCCAGCACGGGATACACCTCATCTTCATTGGAAACGGGAACCATCACGAAGTTCAAAGTGATATTCTGATTGGGGATCACGGAGATTTGCTCGATTGTTTGCGGGTGGAAACCGGCTGCTGCAGCGGTGATTGCGTGTACACCGGCAGGAAGATACAGACTGTATGCGCCTGCATTATTGGTGTTCGCGCTATAGGTTCCGCTGCTGACCGTTGCTCCGGGTATACCTTGACCATTGCCGCGACGCACGAAGCCCACTACTGTGCCATAGAGTTGTTCGCGCACCACGGAATTGGAGAAGGATGGGGCAGAGGCTACTCCGGCTGTGTAGATTGCTTTGATGGCCCAGCGATAGGTGCCGTTGGGCAGGCTGGTCCAGCTGTCATCAATATGGCTGAGGGTGGTGATGATCTCATCCGTGATCTGAGTCCATTGTGCTTCATTGCCTTCTTGTCCGGCACTGAGGCGCCAGATCCGATATCCTGTCAGGACGCGTGTGGCGCCATCTCTGCTGCGAGAAAGAGCGGCTGTGGGCAAGGCCGGTTCTGTGCGTACACCACCCATAGCCAGGCGTTTGGAGGCTGTATCGGCATTTGAGACGGCAGGGCTGTGCTTCATGGTATTCGCGTTCACAGAGTCAAAGGAAGCCTCATTGCCGGTATTCCTATAATGAGTGGGATACAAAGCTCCGGGATTGAAGCTCACGGAAGTTAAGGCATTTCCGATATAGATGTTGTCCACGAACCAGGTGTACCACAAGCCGTCGTTGATGGTGGATCCACAGCATGCAGGGCAAGCATTATCTGAGAGCCGGCATAGTCCGAAAGATCAACCGTGATTGGGGCTGAGTAGTAATTCCAGCCTCCGGTTTGGGTGCTGGCATCCCACAAGGGATTCCAGGTGTTGCCATTGTTTGTGCTTACTTTTACATAGTAGTGGTCGTTGTTCTCACTACCCAGGAAGACGTAGGAATCAAAGGCAATATATGCATCCGAAGGGCAGTTGAAGGAAGGCGTGATCAGCCATTCATCCTGGTGTTCATAGCTCCACCAGAGACCGCTTTGATATTGACCGTGGGTGGGGGTTCACCGGAGTTCCGCTGATCGAAACCGAGCCAAATCTGCACCAGGTGGGATACACTCCGCTGCTGTTGATGGGGCCGTTATTGGTAATGATTTGAGACCAATCGGCCGGAGGGTATACGGCATCTTCAAAGCTCTCAGTGATCTCGATAGCGGTGGGATCGGGCGCTTCCCAGCTGAGATTGATGGCATCAAAGCCGGCATTCAGTTCCGCGACCACAGCGTGAGGCGCGTAGGCGATCTCATTCAGTGTGATGGTGCCCATGTTATGGTTGGTGGCACCTACGGCAATGGTTCCGGTGATGTTTGTGTAGCCGGGGCACATGATGGTGTATTCATAGCTCAGATTGGCATAAACCGAGGGGAAGCTGAAGGAACCGGTGGCAGTGCTATTGGCATCATAGCTCTGGTATCCGCTGAGATGGATCAGGGCTCCAGCCAATCCAGCTCCAGTATCGGAAGCTACGATTGTCCCGCTAACGCTTACCGTGGCCATCGGTTGCAGACTGACGTTCAGAGTCACTGTCTCATCTTCGGGGATAGTGACGTTGTGGTTTTGAGCTACGTGGCCATAGAGGTCGAAATTCACGCTATAGTCATCAGCGATGATGTTGATGATGCTGTATTCACCGTTGGCATTGGTTACGGTGGAGTATCCACCGGGTGTGAATTGCACGCTTACGCCGGGTAGGGCTTGGCTATTAGCACCGGTTACGGTACCCTGGATGTGTCCCACCCCACCGGGAATAATATAGAATGATGTTTTCGGATAGATACCTGTTGCCGTTCCAGTGGGAGGAGAAGCGGGGTCATAAGTTGTGCCGTCCGCGTAGGCGTTTCGGGCCCTGCTGCTGCCATCATTCTGGGTTTGGAATACATCCAGCGAACTGTAATACTGAGCGTCCATCGGGCGTTGTACCATTAGCACCAGGTTATCCCCTTCCAGATACAGGAATGGTTCGGCAAAGGGGATGTGAATCAGGTTCTGACCACTGGGGAAATCGATGTTTCCGGTGAAAACCTGAGTAAGCTCGGTAGAAGGGATGTAACCCCCACTCAGATCATTCTGTGTAGTGGTGCCCAGCCACACGTTTACCGGCATATTGGGCAGATCAGTTACGAAGTTGTTGTAGAATGCCACGCCGTAGATCATTCCCAGGGTGTGGCCAAGTTCTTCAGGATAGTATATGCATTCATACAGCGAGTTCATATAGTACATATCCATGGGCATTCTGGCCGTTTCACTGCCATCACCGATGGTGAAGACTAATAAGCCTGGAGGCTGCACAGTCACGGCTAAATGCGGGCTTTCATCGTTCAGAGGGTTTTGATCTGTAGCCATCACCACTTTGGCATAGATGAAAGTGGGGCCTTCAGCATCGGGAACCCAAGCCAGAGTTTGTGGTAAGAGCTGACCGGGGTTGATGTTTGCGCCGTCAATGGAGGCTACTTCGATCCCGCCTTGTTTGTAAAGCTTGATCTCATAGTCGCTCTGCGCGGAGCTGCCCCAGTTGAAGACATTTACGGTATAGTTCGCGCTCATCCCCATGGTGGGAGTGACATTTCCGATGATGGACAAGGCGGCCAGGTCATGCTCAGGGATTACCTCCAGCATGATGTTGTCCAGTTTGAGATCCTGATAGGTGCTGCTGTTGCCATGACGGAAGGCGATCACCCTGCCGGCTCCGGTATAAGCACCGAAGGTTACCACATATTCTGCCCAGCTATTGGTGAGGGTAATGCTTTGGCTGAGCGTGAAGGTGGTCGCGTTTTGCGGATCGGTGAGCACACCCACATCCAACACAGCAGTGGTGGAGGATGATCTTGCCCAGAACTTTGCTCTGGTAGTATTGGTCTGAATGGTGTTTGTATAGGGAGGTGCCACCAGATACAGGCTGGCCATTTGGTCGTCGGCATTGTACATGTTTACGTGATTCGGTTCTGAATAAGATGAGCCGCTGATCGTCCTGATGATAGCATTAGTTGAGGTGGATTGCACGATCGTGCTCCATTGCACGGGCAGAGCAGGAGCGGTAACGGCATCGAAGTTTTGCAGATAGGGCAAGCTCATAATGGTAGGATCGATGCAGGTTCCGGATACATCCACGGAGTGAGTTTCACGGCTTGCGCGCAGCGAGAAGCTTCTGGTTCCGGTCTGATCATCCGTGATAGTGACCACAGCTTCATGTTCTCCCACAGCGGTGGGATGATACACGAGGTTGAAGCTGATCTGTTGTCCGGTGTTCAGAGCCGCAGGCAGAGTTGGCATATTCTGCAAGGTGAAGAAGGGAGAACCGGAGATCGAGATCGCGTTTATGCCCAGGGTTCCACCACCCATATTCATTACACGGAATTGCTTTTGGTGCGTGCTATTAAGCAATACTGTGCTGAAATCCCATTCACCGGGATTGATGAAGATGGTGGGCTCGTCAGAGAGCGGGGTCATATGGAAGGTAGTCATGGGGAACAAGTTGCTTGTCGTAGTGCCATCCGGAGGTTGAGAGGGGTTATATTCAGTGCCATCGGCATACACATTGCGGCTCCTTAGCTCAGTTCCCGCTTGCATCCTGAAGCGATCCAGGCTGCTGTAGTAAGTGGTGTCCATCGGACGGTTCACCATCATCACCAGGTTGCCCCCGGCGTAGGTAAAGGGAGTCTGCAAAGGCAGAATGATGTTGTTTTGCGAGGAGGGGAAATTCACGGTGCCGTCATAGACTAGAGTTAGTTGAGTAGCCGGAATCCAGCCCGCGCTCAGGTCTGTTTGATCAGTTATGCCCAGCCACACTTTCACCGGCATATTAGGCAGGTTTGTGCTAAAATCATTGTAGAAAGTAATGGTATTGATGGTGCCAAATGCGGTCATCTCATTGGCGTAATAGATAGTTTCAAAGAGGCTGTTGCGATAGAAGAAGTCCATCGGGATTCTGCCCAATTGATCACCGGAACCGATGGTTACGGCCATCACGCCTTCGGGGAATACCGTCAGCGAGATTGGCGGAGTGGTATCATTAGGGTGTTTTGATCGGTAGCCAAAACCACTTTGCCATAGATGGACATGGGGCCATCAACTGTGGGTGTCCAGGATATTGGCACTTCCACGATGGCATCGGGAGCTACCGTGAGCCCAGGAGCTGTGGCCAGTTCTACATCATTGGCCGCATTAAAGAGCTTCACTTGATAGTTGTTTTGGCTGAGGTTGCCGCGATTCACCACTCGAATCGTATATTGACTCGGGGTGTTGACCGATGGGGTGGTATTGCCGGTTACTAATAGTGCTGCCAGATCATTATCCGGGGTTTGCTCCAGCATCACAGTGTCCACGTATATGGTAAGATAGGTTGTAGATTGTGGGTGCTTGAAGGCTACGTAAGCACCGGTGCCGGTGTAGCTCGCGAAACTGAGGATGAACTCACTAAAGGTGCTGCTTAGAGTGATATTGTGAGTCTCGACAAAGGTAGTCGCGTCTGTGGGATCGGTCATCACGCCCACCAGCATTGTGCTCGTCGCGCTGGAAGAACGGGCAAAAAAGCTAACTCTGCTCTCAGTGATGTCCACCTCATTTCCCAAAGGTGGAGCGATCAGCAGCAGATTTGCTGCTAGATCATCCGCGTTGTATAGCGCCACAGAATTTGGTGTGCTGTGGGAACGCTGTTGAGCGTGCGCACATAAGCGCTCTGGGAAGTAGTGCTAACGATCTTTTGCCAATCCAGAGGCAGGTTTGGAATCCCCACCGTATACAATTCTGCGCGTAGGGCAGGGTGTAGATATAGGGATCCATGCAGTTGCCGGTGATATTTACCGTGTGCGTAAGCCGGGTAGTATTGTCCACCACTGTCAATACCGCGCTATGATTTCCCGCTGCTGTTGGCGCATATTGGATTTGTAGTGGGATGTTTTGCCCGGTGCTCAGGTTTTGGGGCAAAGTGGGGGGGATTCAGGATACTGAAGAAGGGCTTCCGGAGAGCGTTACCGAGCTGATGGCTGCGGTTCCTCCGCCACCATTCATAATGCTCATATTGCGGGTCAGACTCTGATTCAGCAATACCTGCGGGAAGTTCAGCGGGTTGGGAGAGATCATCACGATCGGATCTTCGGAAAGCGGAGTCATATACAATGATGTCTTGGGGAATATGGCGCTTGCTGTGGTGCCAGCTGGAGGAGCATCAGGCAGAAACTCCGTGCTGTCAACTTTGCAGTCGTAAAGCTCTGAGTTGAGTTCCGCTTTGGGCCTGGAAGTGTCCATAGAACTGTAATACTGAGTATCATGGGACGGTTGACCATCATCACCAGGTTACCGCCGGTGTATACAAAAGGCGTGGTCAAGGGGATGGTAATAGTGTTTGTCCCTGAAGGGAAGTCCACGTTGCCATCGAAGACCAGTGTCAACGCGGTAGAAGGAATCCAACCACCGGAGAGATCGTCGTTAGCAGTAGTTCCCAGCCAGATCTTGACGGGCATCTGAGGGAGATTTGTAACAAAACTATTGTAAAACGCGATGGCCGAGATCGAGCCAAACATATTGATTTCTTGTGGGTAGTATAGGGTCTGAAACAGGCTGTTGCGCCAATACATATCTACGGGCACACGATCCATCATCGAACCGTCACCGATGGTGATTACGGCCAGGCCTTCGGGCATCACAGTGATCGGATAAGGCTGAGTGACATCATTTTGTGGGTTCTGATCTCCGGTTAGAACCACTTTTCCACGCAACTGCATCGGCCCTTCAACCGTGGGAGTCCAGCTGATAGGGAAGCTGTGGCTTGCTCCGGGTGCCAATGTAACTCCGGCCACACTGCCGAGCACGGTGCCTGCGGCATTGATCAGTTGAACTGAATAAGTGCTTTGTGGGTTTGTGCCCCCGATTGCGCACACCCACGTTATAGATGGTGGCTGCGTTTATCGAGGGGGTGAGATTGCCGGTCACGGATGTCGCGGCAAGATCATTGGCAGCTGCAACCGTCGGAAGGAATTCATAGACTACGCCATTTCCGGGATATCCCGTAATGCTATTGTTTGAAGTTGTGGAGGATGATGTAGCGGGAGTGCCCGGAGTTACGCTGATGTACCAATTGTTACCACCGGGAGACATACTGATCCCGATTGAAGCAGAGGGATTATTGATTTCCCCATCGATGGAGCCATAGCAAAACTGGATTTTGCCGTCTTCATGCATCTTTACTTGCAGATTGATGCTGTTTCCGGCCCAATAGTTCCACTGCAATCCTTCATATTGGATAGTGAAAATGCGGTTGGGAGCGGGTACCGCTGAGCAGGGTCGAAACCGTTCCGCCTGCGGTGCTGGTGTCATCCCAAAGGGGGGCTAATACGGGATGCCAGGCAGCATCGGCCAGATTGTTTGAAAGATTGGAGTGCGTGAGCGAAGTGCCCAATCCGATCCATCCGTTGGATGATATCCTGATGGAGCTGTAGTCCTCGTCTCCATAGGGGAAGTCAAATCCGATGGTGATTGCTGCCGAGAGATAGTCATCCCCGATCACGTCTGTGACCGGAGTGCTGTGATAGGTGTATAGGCAGCTGTGGTGGAATTGAAGGTGTAGTACTCATCAATTTCCGCGAAACATAAAAAAGTGAGGGTCAGTATGGCCATTAGCAGGCATAGCTTTTTCATGTCTTTCTCCTTATTTTCCTATTATCTATAGATTTCAGGTATTCGTGAGTTCAATGAAGAGCTATAGCATGACCAAAACATAAATCATGCTGAGTACGAGTATTTTGAGAGGGCTTAAACTTGTAAAGGAAAAAATGCTCCTTCAGCCCGATTTGTCATCAGTACTTAGAGCCCGGCATCTCTTTAGGTGTCTGTGTGCATATTATTCAAGGATATGGCTCGAAATATGCGTAAAATTTGTGCACATATTCCAATGCCTGATGGGAGACCGGAATGACTAGATTTGCTTGCCTGATTTTTGTGTTGCTCATATCCGCGTGCGGAAAAATCGGCCTGGAGCCAAAGCACGAAGCTGTGGTGAACTATGACTACCAACTGATCAAGGTTGATTACTCACGCCTGTTTAAGAACCGCGATCGTTTGTTCAATTCACACTTGAACACTCCGGCGGATTCAAATGGCGTCTTTCTCTTTGAGTACAACGGCAATCGCTATTATCACCCCGTAGCCCTTTGCTTCAGAAGCCTCGAAGCGCTGTGTGATTATAGCAAGACAGCTGACCTTCTATATCTGAATCACGCGATCAAAAGCATGGAAGCTCTGCGTGCACAGGCTACCCGCCATCAGGACATGCTGTACTTTCCCTATGACTTTGACTACGACACCGTCGGTAATACTACCTATATCGCGCCTTGGTATTCCGGGATGGCGCAGGGTCTGGCTCTGGCAGCTTATTCCAGATTGTATTACTTCACTTCAGATGATCACTATACCGCGATTGCGGACTCCATCCTGCGTACGATGACGGACTTTGATAGCGAGTATTCCACGGTGCAGAATTATCAGAATGATGAGCTCTTTGGAGTGGGCAGTTATTATTGGGTGGACGAATATCCCGATGGCCCCAGACGCTACGTATTGAATGGCTCGATCATCGGAGCTATGGGGCTCTATGACCATTGGTGGGTGTATGGGGATGATTTATCCAGAGAGCTCTTCAGCGCGGAGATTTCCACAGTGAGAGATAAGGTCTTGAAATACCGCAATCCCGGAGATATCAGCGCTTATTGCCTGCTCTTTCGTCGCAAACAGGGCAATTATCATGTGGTCCACTATCAACTGCTGCAAAAGTTGCAAGAGTTCAGCGGGGATGCCTACTTCGGAAAGATAGCTGATTTGTTTATCAGTGATCACCGTTAGTGTTTTTGACTTCGAGCAGCGATCAAACAGATCACCCTCCACCCTTGGACTTCGTAGCGAAGCGAAGGAGTTTACATGAAAGCCATAGGATTCGACACGTCTCGTGTCGAGCGAGGCCGAAGGCCGAGAAAGAAAGCAGCTGCGCTGCTTTTGCAGACGAGACGTCTGCAATCCTATCCCTCCGCTTTCATGGTCGGTAGCGAAAGCTGGCTTTCAGTTAAGTTCAAGAAGCATGGCCGCCTTCCCATTCCCGCTGTTTGAAGTCAATGCCGCAAGAAGATTGAGGGCTTCTCTGAACAGAGTTATAAGTTCAAAACTCATCAGCATGGATGGACATCCACAGCGGCATTAACTCCAAAGGATACCACTCCTCCCTTATTGAGATACGGTCATGATACGGTCATGATATGGTGATGTCTATGACCATATCATGACCGTATCATGACGAGAATCAAAGGGCTGGAGTTTACGTGTATCTCCGCCCATCACTACGGATGAGCCCGTAAAGCAAGAAATACTTGACGATTTCGGGCGTTGCACGATTTTGCGTTTTACGAGTTACTCACGAAGGAACAATGATGGAATTTATAGATTTTAAAAAAGAAGCCACGTTACTCATCGATCAGATTGCCGAAGTGCGGCGCTTGATGGATAGGCATAGCAGGCTGGAAGAATTGGCCACGCTGGAGCAGCAGATGAACCAGCCGGATTTCTGGAGTGACCAGAACAATGCCAAAAAGATCAGCAAACGCGTATCCCAGGTGCGGGATGAGCTGGATCACATCGACAAGCTGGAATCCACCAAAGATGAGCTGGAGACTTATATCAGCTTTCTGGAAGAGGATTTCAACGAGAGTCTTTTTGAAGAGGCCCTGGCCACCTTACCGGCCATCAGGACTTTTACCGAGAAGGCCGAGATCGAATGCCTTTTGAACGACAAATATGACCACAATGACGCGCTCTTCACCATCCACGCCGGAGCTGGCGGCACCGAAGCCCAGGATTGGGCGCAGATGCTTTTGCGGATGTATATGCGTTGGGCGGAAACCAATAAATACGATTTCAAGGTGATAGATAGCCTGCCCGGAGAAGAAGCCGGGATCAAAAGCGCGACGGTGGAAGTCACCGGCAATCTTGCCTATGGCATGCTCAAAAGCGAGATCGGCATTCACCGCCTGGTGCGGATGAGCCCATTCAATTCTCAGGGTAAACGGCAGACTTCCTTTGCCTCCGTCTTTGTCTATCCTGAGTTTGACGACGACATTGAAGTGGAAATCGATACCAAAGACCTGAAGATCGATACCTATCGGGCCAGCGGAGCAGGAGGACAACACGTTAATACCACGGATTCTGCCGTACGTATCACCCATCTGCCCACCAATATCGTGGTGAGCTGCCAAAACGAACGCTCCCAGATCCAAAACCGCGAAAAGGCGATGGCTATCCTCAAAAGCAGATTGTATCAGCACTATGAGGAACTGCGCGAACAGGAAAAGAAAAGCACAGAAAGCAGCAAAACCGAGATCGGCTGGGGCAATCAGATCCGTTCCTACGTGTTTCAACCATATCAATGGTAAAAGATCACCGCACCAATCACGAAAGCGGTCAGGTGGATAAGGTGATGGACGGAGACCTGGATTCCTTCATCTACGCCTGGCTGAAGATGGTAGCCGGATCGAGATGAATGGCTAAGAAGGTAGATTACAAAGAGCTGCTGCAAGAGCTTGATATGAGCCGCCTGCCGCGACATATCGGGATCATCATGGATGGCAACGGACGTTGGGCCAAAGAGCGTAAGCGTCCCCGCCTTTATGGACATCGCGAAGGCGCAAAATCAATCCGGCAAGTGGTGGAGCTCGCCGTCGAACTGGGGCTGGAGTACCTTACTTTTTACGCCTTTTCCACTGAGAACTGGAACCGTCCCGAAGACGAAGTGCAGGGACTTTTGAAGCTGCTCAAAGAACGCTTGATCAAAGAGATACCGGAGCTCAACAAACAGAATATCCTGGTGCGCTTCATCGGCTCTGATCTGAATCTGGAGCCCGGATATCTGAAAGAGATTCACGAAGTAGCCGCCCTGACACGGGATAATACAGGTCTGGTGGTAAACATAGCTTTTAACTATGGCGGCAGGTTGGAGATCGTGGAAGCAATAAAGAGGATTGCCGCTAATCCTGAGGAGCTGAATCAGATTGATGAGCAATTGATCTCGGACAATCTGTGGACAGCCGGCCAGCCGGATCCTGATCTGATCATTCGCACTAGCGGAGAATCCCGGCTTTCAAACTTCCTACTCTGGCAATCCGCCTATGCGGAAATCTATATCACTGCTACCCTGTGGCCGGATTTTGACAAAGTGGCCTTGCTGACTGCTCTGCTGGATTATCAAAAGCGAGACCGCAGATTTGGGGGTGTAAAGCAATGAGTGAGCTCAGATCGCGAGTATTGGTATCGGTGATCTTTATCCCGGTGCTTCTATTGGCGCTATATTGGGAAGGAGTCCCTCTCTTTGTGATGTTCTTGCTGGTGAGTCTCTTAGGGGCTCAGGAATACAGAAGCATGATGAGCAAAGCCGGACACCAAATCCCGGCAATCTGGGTGCTCATGATACCCATCTTCTATAGTGCCTGGGTCTTTTATCCGGGTTTGGAAGCTGCCCTTCTCTGGCTTGCTTTCTTTTTTGCCGTGATCAACAGCCTGGTCAATTGGGATACTTCACGGAGCATTCCCAAGCTGTTTTCCATCATCTTTGGAGTGATTTACACAGCGCTTTTGCCTGCTATGATCGTAAAAATCGGCTGGCATCACCCGGTTAAGAAAATTTTACTTGCCTTAATTCTGATGATCTGGATAGTGGACACAATGGCCTACTTCGTTGGCATGCGCTTTGGCAAAAAGCGTGGTATTACGCAAGTTAGCCCCAGAAAAAGCAGAGAAGGCTTCATCGCGGGAGTGTTTGCCCCGTGGGTGGTCTTGTTTATCTTATATATATGCGGATTTGATGCCATCCCATGGTTGATCATGGTGCTGACGGCGATTGCCGCCGGAATCTTCGGCCAGCTGGGAGACCTTGTGGAATCAATGTTAAAGCGATATTGCGAAGTGAAGGATAGCTCTCACCTGATCCCAGGTCATGGTGGGGTTTTGGATAGAACAGATAGCATCTTGATGGCCGGAGCTTTTCTGTATTTCGCACTTGCGATAGCAGAAATCGCCGGATATGGAACGAATTTTGGGACTTATTAACTGAACTAATATGTGAAACCCACGTAATTTCATGGAGGAAATTATGAAAAAAATGATGATTCTAAGCCTATGCCTGATCGCTGCAGCATTTGTCTGGGCGCAAGGCCTTGAAACTTTCAGCAACTTCGATTACACTGGGACCAGCTATATTGATGGCAACTTTACCGGTGACAACGGAGTGGTTTGGAACTACTTTCATGTGACCGGCTCCGTGGCCGGAACCAATGACAACTCTATCGATGGCGTGGGCATGATCCTGCGTCGTAGCGCAGTACCCAGCCGCGTGGTATCTGCTCCGATCCCGAACGGTATCGGCAACTTTTCTGTGCAAATGCGTAAAGCCTATACCGGTGCCGGAGATCGTCAATTGGCACTGTTTATCAACAACAACTGGGTAGCCGATTCACAGATTTTCGGTAGCGCCCAGGGAGGTGATACCACTGTTCACGATTTCATCGTAAACGGTGTGAACGTTCCCGGAGATTTCACCATGGAGATTCGCAACATCCAGGGTGGCGATGTAAACCGTCAGGTTACAATCGATAACATCACCTGGACTGCCTATGGCAGCGGTCAGCAGTTTGTGGCAAATCCCACCTTCAATCCCCCTGCCGGACACTATGCAGGCCCGTTAAATGTGACGATTTCCACAACAACTCCCGGAGCCACTATCCGCTATACCACAGATGGCAGCGACCCCACTCCCAGCTCTGCCTTGTTTACCGCGCCCGTCCTCGTGTCTCAGCCTTCCACCATCAAAGCCAGAGGCTATGCCGATGGTTATGAGCCCAGCGCGATCGTCAGCGCAAGCTATGGCTTCTTCGTAAGCGTGAACAACCTCTATGAACTCAGAGGCCAGGCAGCGGACAACTCCACTGTTTACTATCTGCCCAACAGCGTTGTGCTCACCTTCAAACAAAACAACCGCAACCAGAAGTTCGTCCAGGATGCTGGCGCGGCCATTCTAATCGACGATTCCCCCGGCGTGATCACCACGAACTACCAAATTGGCGATGCCATTACCGGCCTTACCGGAAAACTGAATATGTATTTCGAAACCCTGCAATTCATTCCCACTGTGGATCCGGGACCTCCATATTCCAGCGGCAACAGCCCGATCGTTCCCACACTTACCGTGGCTCAGATCAATGGCGATATCGGGGTGAATAGCTATCAGTCCCGTTTGGTGCATATCAACGATGTTCAGTTTGATAGCCCCAGTGGTAACTATGCCACTAATCCCGCCCAGAATTATGCCATATCAGATGCCACTGGCGCGATGACTTTCCGCACTTCATTCTATGATGTGGATTATATTGATACTCCCATGCATCAGGGTATGTTCAGCGTGCGCGGCATCATCGCGCACTTCCAGAGCACTGCTCAGATCACTCCACGCATGCTTACAGATTTCAATCCTGTGTCCAATGATGACGCTGTGGTTACTCCTGCCGGCATAGCGCTGATCGGTAACTATCCCAACCCCTTTAATCCCAGCACCACCATTCAGTTTAACATGGACAAAGCAGCCCCGGCTAATGTGGCTATCTATAATCAAAAAGGACAGTTGGTGAAGAGCTTCGACCTGGCAAGCACAGACAAAGGCATCAACAACCTGCACTGGAATGGCACAGACAACAGCGGCAAAGCCGTGAGCAGCGGAGTTTACTACTTCCGTCTTAAATCCGGAAGCTATAGCTCCACCAAGAAAATGGTCTTGATGAAGTAACTTGAAACTAAGAAGTCATCTGTACTGTCTGCTGACGATATGTATATGGTCTTCTCTGGAACTGACCGGAAAGCTTTTGGATACGGAGATATCTCCGTTTGCCATCACTGCCTGGCGGTTCATTATCGGAGGAGCATGCATAGCCCCTTTTGCAGCTGTACACCTGGCTAAAACCAAAAAGAGTATAGACAAGAGCAGCCTGCTGAAGTTCGGCGCTTTGGGAATCCTGAACGTCGTGATCAGTATGCTGCTCTTGCAACTTGCAATCTATTATGGTAAAGCGTCG
>JAJOKA010000038.1 GCA_021206555.1 Candidatus Cloacimonadota bacterium
GCAAGAGCTCTGCCAGGCGTTGATTTAGCGCGCTCTCGCTCAGACCCAGATGAGCCAAGGCAATGATCTCAGCGGGATGAGTGTGCAGTACCACGGTTCTGTCTCCAATCGCGTGTTGGAGGCAGCGATGGCTGATCCATTCCATAGTGGGCTTGGCATCCGCGGGATAAAATGTCTCGCTATCGCAGCACTCCACCAGGAGCAGATTGCTCAGAGGGTCTTTGGCCGTTTGGCGATAGCGGGATCCACTGCGGCTCACCAGAAAATACGCGGTTTCGGGTTGTGGTTTGGCAACCAGGGATGTCACTTCTATGCTCAGGTTGCCGGCATTAGCTTCCGCCCAGCCATATTGATGGATCAATCCGGCAACTTCGGAGATCTTGCTCAGTAGCGCCTTATAATGCTTTAGATCGGTGATCAGCATCATTCACCATTGGTGCTTTTCTCGCGACAGATCTTCTCCACTTCACGAAAGTTCACCTTGCCGCTGGCCATCATCGGAATGTCGTCGATCACGTAAAACTGGCGGGGGATCGCGATAGCAGGAAGCTCTTTTTTAAGCTGCTTCAGCACTTTATGCATATCAAAATCACCGTTCGCCACAGCAGCCACAACGTCCGCGCCTTTGATGGGATTGGGTACATCTACCACACAGCAGATCACGTTTTCCGGCAGGAGTTGGCTAAGGATGTCTTCCACTTTGACCAGTGAAACCATCTCACCGCCACTTTCACGAAGCGTTTGAGGCGGCCTTTGTGATAGAGGTAGCCATCCTCATCTATCAGGCCGATGTCGCCGGTGTCATACCAACCATTACGGATTCTGAGTGAAGTTTCTTCCAGATCGTGCAGATAGCCTTCCATGACCAGGTCACCTTTGACCAATATCTTCCCTTCTTGATTGGGGCCAAGGATTTTATCCGTGTGAATGTCCAGGATGCGCACCTGAGTATTGGGGATGGGACGACCGATGCTACCGGGCTTGTGATTTCCGGGATAGTGGTAGAGATCACAGGGCTGGTTTCGGTGGTGCCATAGCCTTCATACATGGTGATGCCATGCTTCTTTTGGAAGCCTTCATAGACCTTGTCCGGCAGCTTATCCGCTCCGGCAATGGCGATCTTGACTGAGGCAAAATCACCGGGGCGGGATTTTTGCAGATAGCCATAGAAAAAGGCCGGGGTAGCGGCAATGAAGGTGACTTTGTATTCCCGAACGTAATCGCTAACCGTCTTGTATTCCAAAGGATTGGGATAGGTGACCATGCTGGCTCCAATGAGCGCTGGCAGCCAGAAATCCACCGTAAGACCAAAGACGTGGAACATGGGTAGGATCGAGGCAAAGACGTCATTTTCATTGAGCTCGATCATGGTGGGGAAGGCGTTCACATTGTGCAAGATATTGCGATGCGAGAGTTGCACTGCTTTCGGCTCTTTCTCGCTGCCGCTGGTGAAGAGGATCACGGAGATCTCGCTGAGATCACCATGATGCACCATATCCTCAGGATGGAAAAAGGCAGCTTGGATAAGAGCGCAGCCTGGAGTTTTTCTTTGAGACTGACTTTGGCCAGGATGTCTTCCACAAAGATCATGTGATCTATCGGCTCCAGATTCAGCTTGTCCAAAGAGCTTCTTACTGGTGATAATGGTCTTGAACTGGCACTTCTCGCGGGCATAACGGCAGTTTTCGATAGCGCCGGTGGCATAATTGATCATCACAGGGATCTTGCCCTTCATCAAAGTGCCCAGGATGGTGAGCATGGCTCCCACTCCGGTGGGGAGCAACACACCGATGTATTTACCTTTGATCTTGCCGATGTGTTCTTTCAGGATGAAACTGGCGATCAGCATCCTGGAATAGCTATAATCCGTCATAGTCGCTTTATCGTAAACGGCGATTCTTTTGGGAAAGCGCTTGGCGCTCTGAATGAATCTTTGATGTAGTTGTAGCATATCTTATTACCTCATTTGATAATTGAAAATTGATAATTGAGAATTGAGAATTGAGAATGATCCGCGCTGCGACGACAATGAGAACGCCGAAACCTGAAAGCTTCGCTATCAATCTACTGAAACGCAACTGAGCTTTGATCATCATTTCTTTTTAATCCACTCTCTTTGTGGCCTCTTTTCTCTTTCCTCTGTGTTAATATTCCTTTTCCACTTTTGTTTACAGATACTTTAAACTCGTTATTTAATCAGGTGCAGCCAGTCACCCAGCAAAAACTCCAGCCTACCGATCAAAAGCGAGATACGCGCCATCACCGTGTAGCCAAAAGTAGCACCAAAACTAACCATTAAAAACCATATTCCCAGTTTGGAAGGTGCTTTGTAGATGCCTTCCTGTTTCTTGCTGAAATAGAAGAAGAACACGCCGCACAAGGTGCCAATGATCAGCAGTAGATTGCCGATCACCGCGCTGGTGCTTTCAGCCGCAAAGGGATTGATCATGGTGGCGGTTACTTGATTCAGGATATCGCTCTTCATATAGCGCAACATGGAAATCCCTGCTGTGGTGCCGATCATGATGGCAATCGGATAGCGGCTGATCCATTGCGTAGCAGGATGCACCCGCATCAACATCATCACGCCCAGGGCAGCGGGAATCAGCAGGATGAGATTGCCCGAGAAATCCCCGATAAGCTTGGAGAAGAGATTAGGGATCATGATCGAATAGATGATATTCACCAGCCAATAAGCGGCGGATAGCCCTACGAAGACTTGTTCGGAGAACTTGTAGAGCGGATTGTCCTTGTATAAAAAGCTAAAGATACTGATCGTGAAAAAGGCCGAGAGCCAGATGCCAAATGTAGTCATAAACGCTGTCATTGTGCTTTCCTCCTGCGAATCAGATGAGCCTTGATATTGCCGATCGCGATAAAGAGGAGGATCAACATATGCGCAACTGATTGGGCATCCATCTTGATCGTGGCAGGCCCGATGCGACCGATCAGGCTTTCATATTCACTGGCCGCTTTCAGTCCGCCCAAGAGTCCATGCAACTGCCTTTGCTCGTTTACATAAGGGAAGAAGCCTGGAGCAGAGATCGCTGTGCAACCGCCGGTGACGGGCACGCCATAGGAATCCCTGGCGACCATCACCCATTCTTTGAGACCGGGAGTACCGCTGGATAGGGAAGATATCCAGGCCAGGTCTTTTAACCGGCGAATGCCTTGCAGCATCGGGATCTCGGCATAAGGCGTTCCACCCTGATCGGTGGGATACACATCCGGCAAACTGCGCCCCATGGCTTGAATGGTGACCATCCCGCCCACTTTGTAGCCCAGATTCACATAATCCGTGCCATCCACCTTGTCAGGGTAATCCAGTAGCACCTTATTGAAGGCCTGTTCTGCCATCTGGACTCCCATTGGCCAAAGAGCAGTTGCCACGATCTTTTGGTTCAGCTTAAAGGCATGCTCGATCTGTGCTTCTGCCATAGGCTGGATCTCGGTCATGGTGGATGGATCATAGTCAAAAGAGATCAGCACCACTTCACCGGCAGCGGTGTTTTCGATCAAGTCATAAGCCATCATCGTGTAGCCGGAAACTCCGTCTTCCATCCGATGGGGAAGATCAAAGGCAAACCCACAGCGATGAACAGCACCGTATAGATGATCTTGCGTTCCAGAGCGGGAGATATCTTCATTTGTCACCTCCCAGATAGCTGCGTTCAATGCCCAGGATGATCCTCAGACTGCTACCGATAATCCCCAAGCCAGCAGAGATCAAAATGGCACGTTGCGCTGCAGTATTGGGGTATTCCATGATAAAATCAGCAGATTGGGGATGTGCCAGAAGCTGAGGCTCTCCGGTAACCATCCGGTGAGCATACTGCCGATGCTGGTGCGACCGATGATCACGATTACCGCTGTGATCATCAGTAAATTGGATTCAAAGCCGCGAATGATGAAAGCGCGATAGGCAGCTGAGGCGATAAAGAAGGCCAGTAAGGCAAACACTGTGGCCGAAAGCGGCATATAGGCATAGGTGAAGAGATAATCAAAAGGTTTGAGTCCGATCCAGCGGGCGAGGTCTTCGCCATTACCCAAGACTCCGGATGCTTCACGCATGCCCCAGAGGATGCCAAAAAGCAGCATCAGAGCAAAGCTGATCATGCCGGCCAGATGGTATTGCCAATTCTCCTCTTTATGCGCGATGATCTTGCTGTTTACCCGAATCAAGCTGATCTGTCCCAAAAGGATAGCAAAACCGGAGATGATCATAAACCAGTTTTCCAAAGTGGAAGTGAGCTGATTGAAGGGACGGTGTGGGATGAACTCTGCCAGGAGCACCAGAAAGCCCACCACAAAAGCAAATACCAAAGGAAAGGATCTTTTCATGAGAGTGACCCCGCGATGAATTCTTTGAGGTTTGAGATGCCGGCAATCTCTAGGATCACACCGATGATGATCAGTAAGATCACCAATAGCTTGCCAAAATCATGGCCTTTCAGGCTGCCCAATTGCTGTGGATCTCGCGATAGATAAGCTGACGCGGCAAAGAGCTCTTCACCGATCAAAGTATAGTCGCAGGATACCACAAAGAAGGGCAGTTGATGCGCCTGGGCAGTGCCCGCCGTCTGGATGGCACCGGTGGAAAAGCCGGTTTCTGCCAGGATCAAAGACTCGGCATAAAAGGAACCCAGGAAGAAGTTTGCGGCCGGTTTTTCCCGAAGCATTATCCCATCAATGCCTGCTACATAACCAAATTGGTCATCGGTGAGATAAAACACGCTATCCGGTTTGTAAGCATCCACGCGTCCTGCTTTCATGTATGCCTCTTTCACCACTTCTCTGGCGGCCGAAAGCACCATCGAGAAACGGCAGGGGACGATCAGCTCGGTATTGTATTCGGCGCTGCGCTGGGCCAGATGACTGAGGATGGTGAGGCTGGCGATGGTTTGGATATCATCCAGATCGCCAATGCCGGGCACAAAGAGGATGGGTTTACCCTTTTCTGTAGCTCGTCCGATGGCTTCCTCCATGCTGTCCAGCCCTGCTATTCTGCGGATGAAGAAATCCTTGCCATGCCGGGCTGCTGTGATGTAATAGACAATGGCAAAGCAGATCATCAGCAGCAACACCAAAAAGGCCAGCTTGTGTAGATAGAACCACTGTTCACGCGGATTGCCCTGAGATGTATAGCTGAGTAGCTCATCTCCTTGGAATACAGTTGCATTCAAAGTGTAACTAAGATCAGGATCAAGATCGCTGATCGTGATCATCCCGCTCAGTTTCGCGGGAATGATGATGGAGCTAATGCTTCCATCGCTGCCAAACAGTGCGGCTGAGACAGAGTCCGGCACAAAGCTGAATGTCCAAGATAGTTGCAGAGCCTTTCCGTCGTCCCAAGGGGCGTCTTTCAGCTCAAAAGATTCCTTCGCTGCCAGGGCGGTCAAGAGTAAGAAAAACAAAACGATAAGAAGCCTGTGCTTCATGGTCCATCCTTTAGCATACGCTGTTCAAAGGCGCTTGCTGCTTGTGGGGATGATGCAAATGTTCTGGTGCCCCAAAAAGCAAAGCCGGGTTTGTAAGCAAGCCCGGCTTTGGATATAAGGGTTATATGTGAGTAAACATACATCAGTTTTGGAATGCTGCCTTGATGGCATCGGTGCCCATGATGATTGTGTCGATCTGTTCTTTGGTATAAGTACCGTTACTATCACTATTGATAATCGCCTGCAAGGCCACAAGGTTTTTCAGAGCATCCTGAAACGCTGCCTGCTCTTTGATGTGAGGAGTATCAATGGTTTTCATGTTGGTCACCAGGTGATTGAAGGTACCCTTTTGAGCCAGGACTTTACTGCGTTCGGCCACATAATCCTGCTTGATCAGCCAGGCCACGCGGTTCGCGGCTTCGATCCATCCCCCTAATAGCATCAGGGTATAATTATCGTAGTTTTCGCTATCCCAAAGCTTGGCTTCCACGTCTCTTTTATGCAGATCAAGCGCTTGATCCAGGTTGTCCCATTCCTGCTTCTCGATCATCCCTCTCAGATCATCGCCCATGCGATTCACTTCGGATTCCAGTCCCAAAAGACTGGTGAGATTCATCATCTGAGCAGAGATATCTTTCAGTTTGGTGCTATTTCTGCCTCTGGCGGCCAACACGGCATCAGCCGTGAGCACGCCCAGAGAGAAAGCATTGCGAGTCTCTTCCTGACTGGTTTTGTATAGTTCAGCAGGGACGGCGGCTGAGATATCTTTGGCCTGCAATTGATCCAGCACAGCATACACTTGTTTAAAGGACGGAAGTGTGGCATAGGTAACCACCTGATCGGCCACAGACTGATCCGGCATCGAATCTGCCTTCTTTTTGCATCCCAAGCTGATAAGCATCGCTAAAAGCAATATTACGGGTATGATGCGTACTTTCATGTTACACTCCTTTATGACTTCATTTCACTTAACTCTAGAAATCAGAAACCGAAAGACCTCATGAATCAGGACTCCCGGTCATGCAATTCTCTCTATTCCTTAAAATAATACTTCATCTTGATCGCGGTAACAAGGTTTATCCCCAGGATAAACAGCATCACCACCAATACATTATAATTCCAGGTGCGAAAGCTATGGCCACGCCACAGCTTAAAGCTGGACAAAAACTCATTGCGCCTGGTGTTTAACACCCGACCGTCCATCATGCTCACCGAAGTGTTCAAATAGCTATTCAGCACGCGGTTTGGATCCCACCTATCGGTAAGCGCCACTTTGGCATAATAGATATCAGATCGCTTGTTTTGGAATTCCTGAGCGCTGATAACAGCATTCCTGTAATCCTGTAAATGTGTCAATTCCTTTTTTTTCGATCCTGGCCAAAGACCGATGGAAAACGGTATTCTTGGCATAAGCAGTAGTAAGCCCTTCAAACAACCAGCGGGAAGGAATGATCTGTACCACTTCTGGGATGGGATGCTTTTCATAGAGCTTCAGATTGCGGTTCATGCGCTCAAACTCGATCACCGCCCCGCCAAAGATAATCTGTGGAATCAGAATCAAGGGCAGGAGATTGATGATGGCACGATTTTCCCGTATGAAGGCAGAGCACATCAGCCCGATGGACACCCCCGTGATGGACGCCAGGAAGAAATAGGCAATACTCACGAAGCCCAGCCCCTTTACACCCAGTACCTGAGACGCTATCAGATGATATAGGATAGCCTGTATCAGACTGAAAAAGCTGAGAGTTATCAGCTTTGAGCTTTGATAATGGCTTAACTTCAGATTCATTAAGCGTCGCGCAGAATGATTTTGCGCTCGGACAGTATCTCCTCGATGCTGTTTGACATCCCCAAAAAGATGAAGGCGATAATCGAGACAAAGACATAGATGAAGATGTTGTTATTCTCGTGATAGCTATAAGAGCTTACAGTGGTATGCCGCAAGATAAATGAGATCAGTAAGCCCAATAGCGGTGCTTCGATGAAGGTGATTATGTTGTTCGTCCGGTTTCGCAGCTTCATTTTAAAGCTTCTGCCAATGAAAGTGAGCAGCATGATAATCGAGTTTTTGATGCTCATGCTCCGCTTCTTACGGCGAAAGGCTGTGCTGGCCTCACCCGGATCAGGCATTTCGCTGTGGATCATTTCATAGAGCATTTTACGTTTGAACTTATCCCGCCAATACTCCGGTGGGAACATGCGCTTGAGCTGTACGGTTTTATTGATTTGCTGATACACCGGCTCGGAAAGCTCATTGTATTCGGGATAAGTGATGAGATCGTAGAAATAATCCGATGTCATCATCTGCCTTTTGCGTCCGATATCCGCCTTGCGCGTAGTGAGTTGCCCCAGTTCTTCGTCAAAATAATCGAAGGCATATTGGGGAGTGCCATAAAAGGCCAATCTGCCGCCCATATCCATCATCAACACCCGGTCAAACTTGCGGAAGATGCTGCTATTGGGCTGGTGAATGGTGATGATCACGATCTTCCCTTGTAGGGTCAGCGAACTCAGGATGTCCACGATCTGCTCTGCGTCATTAAAAGAAAGGCCGCTGGTAGGTTCATCGCAGATGATCACCGTGGGCTCGAAGAGCAGTTCCAAGGCTATATTCAGGCGTTTGCGTTCGCCACCGCTAAGGTTTTTACTGCGTTGATCGCCCACGATGGTATCCCGATGATGGCTGAGATTCACCTGTTGCAGGATGTTTTGCACTTTGTTTTGCAGTTTCAGCTTGGGGATAGCGGGATTCCTCAATTTTCAAGCGATAATACAGGTTTTCATAAACGCTGAGTATTGGGATACAAGACGGTCTTCCTGCGGGACATAACCCAAGTATTCCAGATAGTAGTTGATATTGGAATAGAGGTTTTTCCCATCCACCAGGATCTGCCCATAAGTAGGCGTGATCTCGGTGGAAAGCACTTTTGGTCAGTGTGGATTTCCCACAACCGCTTTGCCCCATGATACCGATCAATTGCCCTTTATTCACTTCGAAGGATACAGAATCCAGGCAATCTTGCCATCGGGAAAATAGTGTTTTACATCTGTGATCGTAAGGCTTTGGATTTCAAAGGGGGTCTCGATGAGGTCATAATAGTTGTTGATCCGATAGTTCCGCTTCTCGATGGTGATGATATCGCGATTCAGATTCAGGATCGTGCTTTGAGTCACCTGCTTGCGATTCACAAAGATTTTCAAGCCTTTGCGGGAGGGATGAATGTGGTAATTTTGATCAATCAACTCGATATTGGCGACGGCATTATCAGTCTCAATCCTGCTAATGCTGAAATAGTCCTTTTCCCGCTGTATGAAAAGCTTCTGCGGATGGCGATCCTCCACTCCGATGTGTTCTCTGGCTTCGATCACCATACACAGATCAAAGGGCGAGTAACCCTTGATCTGCAAGCGATCGTCATAGTAGATGTCATAGCGTTTGCCATGCGAAAGCTCTTTGTTGTTCTGCGCCACCGTTCCACCAAAAACCTGGATCGAAAACCAGAGCTTTTGTTTTAGGACGATGAAGTCATAATTGGATTTCCTAAAGACAATGTCATCTTCCAGCGTGCGCAGGCTGTAGATCTTTTGCAGGCATGAAATACCGAATTCCTTGCCTCCGATCTCCAGAGTGTTTTGCGGGGCCAGCAGGATAATCGCGTTCAGTGCCGGCGGTTGACCGTCAATGAGGATATTACTGCTATTGCCCACGCTGAGGAAAAACTGCTTATCGATGGCAAAGAGAGCAGCTTCATATTGCAGAAGGCTTTCGTTGCGGAACCTGATGTCCGCGTGAGAGCCGTTGCCAAATATCACGTAATCCGAAAATACAGAATGACGGATATGCGTCACATGGTGCTTACAAGGAATGAAGACCTGGGTGATTACCGGAGCCTCAAAGTAGTCGATCAGAGGAATGAAGGCATCCGCCGAAAGCTGGAGTTTGCGCGCCAGATCCATGATCTCCGTGATCTCCGAAATGGCAAAATCACCTTCGGACTTGGCCATGATCACCAGAGATTGGATCAAGCGGATTTTATCCAGTTGTGATAGGTGCTTGTCCAAATGCTCCAACACATCATCGATCTCATACTCGCTCTCAATGATCTGTCGCACATAGGCTTCCCAGGATACATCCACTTGGGAAAAGAGATTGGTTAAGAGGGAATAGAGGATGTTTATCTCATTGCTGGTGATCTCGTTGTCGGATTTTTAAGACGTACACATAGAGCCTGGTAACCATATCAATGGTTTTTTTCAGGCGTTCTTGCCATCCTTCGAGCCCGGTGTTTTTAACACTCTTTGCGCTACCTCGATCTTAGCTTAAGTTTAGGCATCTTGAGTACAGCAAATATATCATAAAAATCAATCCTTATTTTCCTTGGGCAAAGCCACTTCGGTGCATAGTTGAGATGCTTCACATCAAAGCATCCTCAGTAAGGGCGCTATCCTGATAATTGGCAATATTTAGTCAACTGAAAAGTGATAGCGCTCCCGTTTTTCAGCTTGAGACAAGCGCTCCAAACAATAAGCAGATGACATACCGGCTCTCATCCCAATAAGCTCCAAACGACCTCCCAAAGAGTTCCCGAACACCCTTCAGGAACTCTTTGGGGGATTGTCAAGAAGTCGTCAGGATAACAGCAATGGTCAAAGTCGGTTTCGGCAAAGATGAACAGGGCCGAGCACTCCATTTGTGCATTTTCTTGACAATAATCACTGCCTCAGCCAAGTTGCTCCACAAAATCATACAAGGAGTAGATCATGAAAAAGATGATTGGTTTGGCAACGCTGCTTTTGCTCGTATTGTCATTTCTGGCTGCTGATGCCCAAAAAGAAGCCTTGGAAAGCCTGGACGCGGCAAAGGCATTTTTGACCAAGGGCGACTACGCGAAGGCGACTGATGAGATGAACTACGCTCAATCCAAAATTAGCGAGATCATGGCCGAAGATTTATTGAAACACATTCCCGAAAAGCCCGAAGGATTCACCTTCGAGAGCAAAGAAGCCAGTTCACTGGGCCAGGCTGGAGCTATTATTGCCAGCGCGAACGCCGTGGCAGCCGTGGGGCACTACAGCAAAGGAAATTCTACATTTGACATCACCATCACCATGGGTGGCGCTGTCGGACAAGCAGGAAGCCTGATGAGTGGTCTGGCCTCAATGTTTGGTGGAATGGCCACCGGTACTACACAGGTGCGCGTAAAAGGCTATACCGGAACCCAGGAGTTTGACAAATCATCCCAATCCGGTTCCATAACTCTGAAAGTGGGAGAAAAGATCTCCGTGATCGTTTCCGGTGACGATATCAAGAGCCCTGACCAGCTCAAAGCTTTGGCCGAACAGATTGATTTAGCTTTGTTGGAAAAATCCTTTTAAACATTACCTTTTGCCACGGCAAAGAGAAAGCCCACGCTGGTTCGCGTGGGCTTTCTTATGCATGTGATTTTCTTTACAGTTTTATTCCGGCATTCAGAGCATTGATGTTTTGTTCCACAATGGTCTCTCCCTTGCGGGCAAAGATGGCCTTGATGCTATCCTCGATTTCGTCTCTGGAAAAACCCAGTTTAGCGATCGCCGCACCCAACACCACGATGTTCATCGATCTTCTGGCCTTGACTTCCTGCGCGATCTCATCGGCATCAAAAAGCATGTGGTTTTTGATGGCTTTGATCCGGGCATAGACGGCTTCTTCTTCCGGGTAATTCGGGATGTTCTTGAAGGGTTTGGAATTAGTGATGATCCAGCCTTCAGCATTGAGATAGGGCAGATAGCGCAAAGCTTCCATGGGCTCCACGGAGAGGATCATATCGGCCTGACCCATGGGGATGAGGTCGCTCCAGATCTCGCCATCAGAGAGTCTGAGATGGCTTTGCACGTCACCGCCGCGTTGGCTCATGCCGTGCACTTCTGCTTGTTTGAGTTGCCAGCCCCGATTGAGAGCGGCTTGACCCAGGATGGTGGCGATGGTGAGGATGCCTTGTCCCCCCCACTCCGGCGAGAATGATATCCTTCTTCATTTTGCCTCCAGTTTGTGTTTGCGCTTCAGGGTTTGCACGCACTCGCGAATGGGAATCACGACGGAAACGCCTTCAGAGGCGATTTCTTCCTTGAAGATCTGCACCATTTCGTCAAAGTTCTTTTTGAAGGGCACAAAGGTGCGGATGTGCTCTTTTTCGACACCAAGACCCAGGCAGATCTGTTCCAGCTTGCCAAACGCAGTGTAATCCTGACCTCCGGTCATGCCGGTGGTGGAGTTATCCAGGATCACGATCACCACGTTGGACTTGTCATAAAGACAATCCATCAGGCCGGTTAAGCCACTGTGCGCAAAGGTGCTATCTCCGATCACGGCAATGGCCGGAAATAGACCGCTATCCGCGGCACCTTTGGCCATGGTGATGGACGCGCCCATATCCACGCAAGAATTGATCGCGTTATACGGAGGCATGAAGCCCAGAGTATAGCAGCCGATATCGCTGAACACATGACCACGACCATACTCCTTAACCGCTTCATTCAAAGCCAGATAGCTGTCAGCATGCGGACAACCCACACAGAGCGCGGGGGGACGACCGGTGACCACTTCGGGGATATCCTGTCCAATCGTATCAGGCATTCCCAAAGCCACGGCTACTTTGTTGGGATTCAGCTCGCCATCGCGGGATAAGGTTCCATCCAGGCGACCATGGATCGGTTTCTGTCCTTTAAACCCAGCGCCTTTGATCATTTCTTCCAAAATCGGCATGCCTTCTTCAAAGAAATACAGACTATCGCATTTGTCATACATGGCATGAATCTCATTAATGGGTACCGGATACTGACAGATTTTGATCACGGGATAGGGGATGGGCTGATCGCCAAATACTTCGCGCAGATAGTTATAGCCCAAGCCGGTGGTAATGATACCCTTGGAGCTATCAGGAGCATCGAGATTAAAGCTATTAAAGGGACTTTTCGCTGCTTCCATGACGAAGTCTTTCTGCATCTCGATCAGATGCTTATACTTCCTGCGGGCAACGGCTGGCAGCAGCATAAACTGAAGAGGTCATCCGGCTTCTTCATCTCATTCTGAGGCAGAGGATTACGGCGAACTACCCCACTGCGGGAATGCGACAGACGGGTGGTGAGGCGAATCATCACCGGCATGTGATACTTCTCCGAAAGCTCGAAGCCATAGAACGCCATGTCATAGCATTCCTGTTGATTGGATGGCTCCAAGACCGGCATCATGGCAAAGTGTCCATAATAGCGTGAATCCTGCTCGTTTTGGGATGAGTGCATGGAAGGATCATCTGCCACGTGATCAAAAGACCACCATTCGCTCCGGTCAAAGCAGAATTCATGAAGGGGTCAGCTGCCACATTCAGGCCTACATGTTTCATGGTGACCATCGTGCGTTTGCCGGCATAGCTCATGCCAATGGCAGTCTCGGCAGCGGTTTTCTCGTTTGAAGACCAGGTGCGGTGCACTCCGGCTGCTTCCGCTTGCCGGGATTTTTGCACATACTCGATAATCTCAGTGGAAGGGGTTCCGGGATAGCCATAGAAACCGGAAATACCGGCATCCAGGGCTCCCTGTGCGAGGGCTTCATCGCCCAAGAGCATCATTTTTTCCAATGGAGACTCCTTTCTATCTTTTATTTTGTATAAGTATCTGGTAAATGCCACTTTGAGACCATGCGCAGACAGGTCAAAGCTGTGAGAAACACCTTGAAATGATTCTTTGGATTCGTTCAAGAAGTTTATCATTCGCATAGCATCAGTCACCGGATCGAATGGAGTTTTCGTGGTATCGCCACAGCGCTTTTCAATGCCTGGTGGCTTTTGCCTGGTGTGGCATCGTAATGCTGGGTTTGGGGAATGATGCTCCTATTACTATTGATAGAAAAAGAGCTCTTTCTCGTCGTTTTTCCAGCTGTGCTTTACTTCGCCCACAAAGATTGTGTGATCACCGCTTTTTACCTGAGTGACAATCTCACACTCAAAGCAGGCTGCGGCCTCACTCAAGATGGGTAAACCCTTGAGTTTGCCGGGAAAGTGCTTCACCTCACCGGCCAGAAACTTGTCCATGTCCCGTCCGCTTTTCGAGCCGGCCAGAGCCAGAAGTTCGCGTTGACCCGCAGAGGGGAAGACGAGGTTAAAATAGCGTAGGTCCTGCAAACATTCATGCGAATAGCGAGTGTGACCCACAGATATGGCAAACATCGGAGGTTGGATCGAAGTGCGCATAAACCACTCCAGAGTGATCAGATTGTATCCACCATCCGGTTTTTGAGTGACAGCCATGGTAACCTTGAGGGTAAATGGGATTTGGCATAGGCTTCAGCTAAACTGCTCTTCTGTATCATAGGATTGGTCTCCTTTATATTGATAGTCTTGAATATATGATAGCGCAATCGCGAGCTGCTGACGAATGGTTTCTTTGTATGATCCGGCCATCACCCTTATGTAGATACGCTCATGATACGGTCATGATACGCTCATGAAAATCACCGTATCATGACCGTATCATGAGCGTATCTCAATAGGGATGGGTAAGAGACAAAGGATGCAAAGAGTGATGGGTTAGGGGTTCTGCGTTATGCGTTATGCGTTATGCGTTATGGGTTATGAGTGGCAATGAAATGACCATACAATCGCTGCGCGCGCCCAAACTTGAAAACCTGAAAACTTCATCCCAAAAATCCGCGTAAACCGTCCGATCTGGTTTCTATAAAACAAAGAGGAAAGAGAAAAGAGGGCTCAAAGAGTTAAGTAATTGAGAATTGATAATTGACAATTGATAATTAAGCTGCGCTACTCAGACACCTGAAAACTTGAAAACCTGAATAGCTGAAAACTAAGCAGAATCACCTATGGATATATGCTAGCTATTAGTAATTATACCCGGAAGCCGGCAGAAAGTACTTGACAAATCTTCGGATACATATAGAGTCGATAGCGTCAGGTGGAATATCATAATTTCCTACAGGACAAGGGAGAAAGACATTGCTGTTACAGAAGTATTTTGAGACCAGAATGCAGATGATAGAAGAGGGCTTGGAGCTCGCGCTGGAATTTGATAAACGCCATGCTGTCAGCCTGAAAGAAGCCATGCGCAAGGCCGTGATACCCGGAGGCAAGAGATGGCGTCCATTACTTTTGATTTCTCTCTTTGAGATGCTCACCGGGCTAAAGAAAAACAACAAGCTCCTTCCTGATGCCGTGTTTGCCGCATGCGCGGTGGAATTGATTCATAATGCTGCTCTTGTTCACGATGATCTGCCCAGTGTGATGAATCGGAAGGAACGCCGGGGACAGCCTACCATCCATCAGGAATATGGTTCGGCGGTTGCGATCCTGGCTGCAGACGCGTTATACACTCTTGCTTTCGAGCAATTGGGCAGATCCGTGACGCGAGCAAGGCAAATCTGGCAATCCGCAGTCTGGCGGTGAGCACCAAAAGCTATGGCCTCATCGGAGGACAGGCGATTGATTTGGCCAATAAGCGCAAGGTGATGAAGATCAACACTCTGCGTATATAGATATGAAAAAGGTAGGTTCCTTGCTGCAAGCTAGCGCGGAAATGGCCTGCATTCTGGCCGGAGCGGACGAAAACACGCGTCAGATCATGTCTTCCTATTCCGTGAATCTGGGCATGGCATATCAGATGATCGACGATATTGAGGCGGATTATGCCAGAGGCAGCGAGGGCTTGGATTGGGGCGAGGAATACGTCCCGATATCCAAAGCCAGCTATACCGGGCTCTTAGGTTTTGACAAAGCACGCAAACAAGTGGAGAATTTGCTGGATGAATGCAGCCGCAGCATCAAGCCCTTTCCCAATAACGACGTGCTGATGGAGTTCATTCAAATGATAAGTGAGAGGTTACCATAAAAAAGAGGCATGATTGATATTCATAGTCACATCCTACCCAATATTGACGATGGGTCGGACAATATCGAAAAAAGTGTAGAGCAACTGAGGCTAATGGAAGCCGGTGGAGTGCGCGAAGTTTATCTCACTTCGCATTACTTTCGTGGACATTACCATTATCCCCGAAATGAGTATGATGCCAAACTTAGCGAGCTTCGCCTAAAAGCAGAGCAGAAAGGACTGAAGATCAAGCTACACAGCGGATTTGAAGTGTTTATCCAACCCGGGATCGTGGAAGACATCAAAGAGAAGAATCTTACACTGGGCGATAGCAAATATGTGCTCATCGAAAGCGAACTAAATGGCTTGCCTACGGACTTCTATCAAAATGTTTATCCCTTGCTCCGAGCCGGATACAAGCCTATCCTGGCGCATGCAGAACGTTATGTAAGCATTATGAAAAGGCCCACGAAAGCGCGAGAACTCACTGATCGGGATATTTACATTCAGACCAATGCCGGTTCGCTCCTGGGGCATTATGGCGATAAGGTAAGGCACACGGCCTGGACTTTGGTCGATAATGGTTGGACACATTTTATCGCTTCAGATGATCATGTACGCACGAATTATCAGGCCCTGTTTGAGGCGGGAAATCTGATCGAAGCAAGAATTGATTCCCGCACGCGAGATTTGCTGTGCAAGAGCTTTCCGGCGGCTATCGCGACCAACGATAGAATCCCTTATAGCTATGTGATTGTGCAGAGATCACACCATCACAAGCATAAAAGCTGGCTTAGGAGTCTCTTTGGCTAAAATCCTGATTACCGGAATCACGGGTTTTGTGGGGCATAGTGTGCTAACTAGAATCCTGCCTTTGGGACATGAGATTACTGCATTGGTGCGCCCCAAAACAGAGGTAGCGCGCTATCAGGAGTTTAAAGACTCG
>JAJOKA010000081.1 GCA_021206555.1 Candidatus Cloacimonadota bacterium
GATCGGTCTACACAGATCAAAGGAAGCGTTGATCTGGAAATCCTGAGCTACGAGTTCATCATCCTTGAAGAGCAGGCGTGCAATGCCAATTTGCCATCGACGATATCTATTGGGATGGCGGTGGCGCGATCACCAGCAGCGTTAGCTTCAACGCTCCCGGCTATACTACGGAAGACATTAGCGCGGTGATCTCCTTGCATGATTCCGGAGCAGGCAATACATCGCGCAACGTGAGCGTGAGCAATGGCACCGACACGATTGATCTGGCGATCGCGCTCAATTTTGCCGGAACAGGGAGCAAGACGCTAAATTTTGGGCCCACCAATCAAGCTACATCAACGATAGCGATCACAGCTGGCAGCACCTTGACACTTTCCTATACTGATAGCGCCGGTAACATCAAGACTGATACAGCTGCGATCACCGGTGGGGGAACCACAAACACGATGGGCATCTTTTCTGAAACCCATACCAATCCAATGCTAAGCTATAGCCAGATCATCAATAGCGCGGATTGGAGCGGAAACCCGGCAGAACCAAATGAACAGAGCACAGCGGTGAGTCCCGTGGATGGCAGCTATGTGCTTTCCGTGAACTTTGCGGATATCGGCATGGGCTGGGGCGGAGTGGCCTTTAACTTCGGTTCCGGTGATATCTCCGAATATAGCACCTTCGTGATCCATCTGGATAAAACGGCTATGCCTGCTCTGGCCAGATTTGGAATAAAGTTTGAAGATAACTCTGGCGGAGCCACTGAGGTAAACTTGGCATCATACACACCGGTAATGAATGGGAATTGGGCAAGATATGAGATCCCCATGAGTCACTTTCCGGCGGTTAATCTGGCGCAAGTGAAGTTTCTTGGCTTGTGGAATCCGCAAAACAGCAGCAATGCCTACCTTACCGGCATGCTGTATTTCGACAACATCTATTTGATCAAATGAGGAAATGAGGAATGGCGAAAAGCACGCACTATACCACGAAACCGGAAGATAGGATATCGCTAAAACAGAAGTCAGCTTACGCGGTAGGTATGTTGGTCAACAATTTGCAGGCAGCCGCACTGCCGGCAATGGTGGTAATCCTCAATCTTGGACTGGGGATGGACGTCTTGCTGGTGGGTCTTATCGGCTCGATCCCCCGAATATTTGATGCCATTTCAGACCCCTTGGTGGGTTATATATCAGATAACCATCGCAGCAAATGGGGACGACGCAGACCCTTTATCTTTGTGGGAGCGCTCTTGGCCGGACTCATCTTTGCCCTGATGTGGCAAGTGCCATCAGGATATGTCGATATCTTCGGCAAAGACCCGGTAAGACAGCATCAGACCGTATCCACAGAGATTAGTGACGCTGTGATGGGCGAGGATGGCTCGATCACAGCCCAATATCCTGTGGAGCAAGGCGAAGTATCCTTTTTGCTGTATGGGCCCAAGCTTGCTTCCAACCAAAGCGAGGCCGCGTTCAGCACCAATCTGGAAGGCTTCCCCCAGATCGAAATGAACGTGAAGCTACCGGAGTTTGAGTCCATGCGAGTGGCGATCCATGAAGCGGCATCCAGGGATGTAACGAATCCCGAAGTGTATTATCGCGATCTGAAGCTCTCCGATTCCCAGGAAGGCAAGGGACAGCTTTAACAAGGTGAATGTAGCAGATGAGTTGCTGGAAGATATTGGAGCGGCAACGGGATCCTGGACATTAAGTCGGTAGAGAATATCAGCGTAAGCGTGAAGGGACTGGAAGCAGCCGGAGCTGCTACCATCACTTCTTTCAAGCTTCGGAAGCATGAGGCCTTTTTTACCAAGTACTTCATCTACTTCCTGCTCATGTCCATCCTCTTCTTCCTGGCCTATACTTTATATGCCACGCCTTTCGTAGCATTTGGTTATGAAATGACGCCTGACTATCACGAACGCACGCGGCTGCATGCCTTCGCTAACACGGTGGGGCAATTTGCCTGGTTGGGAGTGCCCTGGTTTTACGCGATCATGTCCAGCACCCTGTTCCGGGGATACCGTTCATGGCGCACGTTCCCTGGCCATCGTAGTGGGCATCCTGGTGGCCGGACTGGGTGTCTTGCCTGCCATCTTCTTGCGTGAGAAGACGATATTGGAACCCATCCAAAAGGCATCCAAAAGTGTCTGGCAAAACATGAAGGAGTTCTTTGCCGGCATCAAGACCACCTTCAAATGCAAGCCCTTCGTCAAGATCTGCGGTGCTACCTTCCTGGTCTTCAATGGTTTCCAGCTGGGTATGTCCTTTTCGATCTACGTGATGATCTATTATCTCTTTTCCGGAAACAATGCCGCTGCAGGCAAGCTGATGGGTTGGTTTGGCATGCTCACTTCCATCGCCACTTTGGGAGTGATCCAACTTACCGGCTGGATTGCCACCAAGACCGGTAAACGCAATACCTTCCTGATCACGATTTCGCTTTCGCTGCTGGGTTATGCCATCAAGTGGTTTGGCTATCAATCCCGATTATCCCTATTGGTTGCTCTTTGCCGCGCCGCTGGTGGCCTTTGGAACCGGTTCGCTCTTCACTCTGATGGGAGCGATGATCTCCGACGTTTGCGATTATGACGAGCTTAGCACCCACCAAAGACGGGAAGGCGTGTTTTGGCGCAATCTACTGGTGGATGGTGAAGATCGGAATGTCTCTGGCTGGTTTGCTCACCGGTGTACTGCTGAAAGTGTCGAAGTTTGATCTGGCTCTGGGTGCCGGACAGGAAGCGCGAACTCTCTTTTTACTTCGCGTCTTCGATGTTGGAATACCTTTGATCACCTCTGCTTTGGCTATTTGGATCATCTTCAATTACGAGCTCACCGAGGCTAAAGCCTATGAAATCCGTTTTGAATTGGACGAGCGGCACAAAAAAATCCTGGAAGATGCCAAGTCTTAAGGCTGGAATTGGGACTCTCTCTGATGGATAAGAAGAAGTTTCTGCTATTGCTAATGATGCTTATTGCCCTGATCACTCTTTGGGGTCAGGGCAATCGCCCAATGGCACACATTAATTCTACTAAAGAGATCATTCTGACTTCCGCAGCCGGGGATAAGCTGGCAATCAAAGCAAACGCGAGCTTTAGAAGCGGAACCGCGGAAGGAAGAGTGCTAAGGATCTATCCAAAGCAAGAAAAGCAGATCATCGATGGCATCGGAACTTCCTTCACGGAATCTTCTGCTTTTGTCCTGGCGCATTTGGAGCCTAAACAGAGAAGGGAAGTGATGCAGAAGATCTATGGTGAAGATGGGGCAAATTTTACCCTCACTCGCAGTCATATTGGTTCTTGTGACTTCACGGTGGAAGGCAAGTATTCCTATGCCGATGATGCCGGTGACACGCGGCTGAAAGGCTTTGATATCAAGCAGGATCTGAAAGGATTCCCGGCCACTAAGTATCCGGGGATCAAGGATGAGAGCTACGATTTATTGCCAATGATCAAAGAAGCTCTGGCCATCAAAGCCGCGCAAAAGGATTCTGAACTCAGGATCATCTCTTCTGCCTGGACCGCTCCGGCCTGGATGAAGGACATCGAAACCTGGTATATTCCGGGGTCTCCAGAAAACAACTGGCAAGGCACCGGAGGATCGCTCAAGGATGAATACATTCCGGTTTATGCGGACTATCTGCTGAAGTATCTCAAGGCCTACAAAGCTGAAGGCATCGATATCTGGGGGATAACCCCGGTGAACGAACCGCATGGCAATAACGGCCAATGGGAAAGCATGAATTTCAGCGCGGAGTCTCAAAACGACTTCATCAACAAACACCTTGGGCCGAAATTGGCAGCAAGTCCATTCTCCGGCACCAAGCTTTTGGTCTATGAATCGAAATCGATGACGGACTGGAGCATTGGGCGGATGTCATCTTCTCCGATCCGGAAACCAAGCCCTATATCTATGGTGCTGCCGTGCATTGGTATGAAAGCACTATCAGAGTGTATGAGGATGTGTTTGAACGAGTTCACGCCAAGTATCCGGATATGGCCATCTTGCATACAGAGGGCTGCATTGACGATCTGGGAAAAGACCCTCCCAATGGCGTAACTGACCCTGAAGGCTTCAAAGAGAGCAATTGGTTCGACAATGATGAGTTCTGGTGGAGTGAAACAGCTACCGATTGGGCATATTCGGTTACCTGGGAAGGCGTGAAGGTGGAAGATCATCCGATGTACACTCCGGTGCATCGCTACGCGCGCAATATCATCGTAAGTCTGGATCACTGGATGCGGGGCTGGGTGGATTGGAACATCGTGCTGGATCAGGATGGCGGACCCAATCATGTGGGCAACTTCTGTGGCGCTCCCATCATGATCGATACAAAGAAGCAGTATGTTTATTATACTCCGATTTATTACGTTCTTGCGCAATTCAGCCGCACGATCCGTCCCGGAGACAGAGCGGTGCAAACCGAATTCCTGAATCCCGGCGCTGATCTTTACAGCTGCGCTACCCTCAATGCTCATGGCCTGCTGAGCGTGCAGATACTCAACACTTCACTGAAACCAATGGATTATAAGTTACAGATCGGGGAAAGCTTTGCAGAGCTGATTATTCCAGCTAACGCGGTGCAGACCGTGCGCGTAGAATTGCCGGAGGATTGTTTAAGATGAGACGCTTGGGATTAAATGTCATTCTGATAGTACTCATCCTTTCAGCAATGTCCTCTTGTAAAACGATGCAGTCAGAGCAAGAAATCCGGACCATCCTGCAATCCGGGCAAACGGTTAAGCGCGCTGAGCCCTTTGCGCAGCGTGAGTTTTTGCCCTATCTGGAAGGTAAGTGGATCGGGCAAGCTGTCGCTTATGGATGCTACCGGGAAGGCCAGGCTCCGGGGCAGATTGGCCCTAGTAAAACCGAGATTCTGGAAGACCTGAATATCATCAAACAGCATTGGAACCTGATCCGGGTCTATAATGCCGATGACGACACAGAGCGCATTCTGCAAGTGATCCGGGAAAACTCCCTTCCCATCAAGATGATGCTGGGAATCTGGCTGGAACAAGAAAGTAGTCCTGATGCCAGGGATTCTAACATCCGCAATGTGCTAAAGGGGATTGAACTGGCAAATCAGTATCCCGAGATCATCGCCGCGATAAACGTGGGCAATGAAACTCAGGTGTTCTGGTCCTGGCACAAGCTGGATACTGCCGCACTTGTGAGATATATTCGCACAGTACGCAATCATACTTCTGCTCCGGTCACCACAGCTGATGATCACATGTTTTGGAGCACTCCCGAAAGCAAAGAAGTGGCAGATGAGCTGGACTTCATTGCAAGCCATATCTATCCCATCTGGAATGGGAAAACTCTGGATAACGCGATCACATGGATGGATGATACCTACCGCAGGATCGCGGAGATGCATCCCCAAAAGCTTCAAGTATTGGGTGAAGTAGGTTGGGCAACAAACTACAACGCTGAAAAGAAAGGCGATGGCGAGCAAGGAACATTGGTCAAAGGCGAGGTTGGCCTGAAAGCGCAGGAAAGATTCCTGCTGGAACTGGATAAGTGGATCAGGCAAAACAAGGTCACATGCTTCCTCTTCGAAGCCTTTGATGAACCGTGGAAAGGCGGAGGCAAAGATACCGGCCCCAACGAGATCGAGAAAAACTGGGGCGTCTTCTATGAAACTCGCGAGCCCAAGCCTTCATTTGAGAATTATCTAACCAAAAGAGAAACCAAACAATGAAATCAATCCTTACAAGGAGAACCCAAATGAAAAAGATCAGTTATCTTCTTCACCGCAGTGTTCATCATGATGATGAGCTCACTCTTGTATGCCCAAAACTCACCGATAAACTTGAACCGGGCGGACAGGCGCGAACTGGACCTGGACAGTATTTGAAAACGCCACCAACCCGCCTGTGGAGATCCTGGCCAATCCTGATATGTCCGGAGCAAATACCTCTGCTAACGTCGCAAAGTTTACAGCTTTGGTGGCAGGACAACCCTGGGCTGGATGTGAATCCCAACATGGGGCAGACATCGGCACTTTCACCTTCGATAGCACAAACTGTACCGTGAAGATCATGGTGCACAAGCCCGTCATCAGTGACGTGGGGATCAAGTTTGCTTCCAATAGCGGAGCTTCCACCGGTGAGATCAAGGTTGCCAATACCCTGATTAACCAGTGGGAAGAGCTCACCTTCGATTTCTCCAGCAGAATCGGCGAAACCAATGACCAGATCATCATCTTCATGGATTTCAATCTGGCCGGACGCACCACTGACAACGTAACCTATTTCGATAACATCACCTTCTCCCAGCAAATGGATATCGAAGCTCCTGAAATGGCAGCACCAACTCCCAGTTACAGCGCGGAAAACGTGATCTCACTATTCAGCAATGCCTATACCAACGTGCCTGTAGATACCTGGTCTGCCACTTGGGACAACGCTGATGTCTCCGATGTGCAAATCGACGGCAATGATACCAAGCTCTATACCAATCTGGTCTTTGCCGGCATTGAGTTCACCTCCAATACCATTGATGCCAATGACATGACCCATTTTCATATGCATATCTGGACTCCTGATGCCACCGCAATGCCTGCTGTGTTTAAAATCAAACTGGTTGATTTTGGGGCGGATGGTGTTTTGGAGCGGTGGAGACGATGTGGAGCATGAATTGGTCTTTGATGCCACCACAAATACTGCTTTAGTAAGCAACTCCTGGATCAGTATGAACATCCCACTTGCCAGCTTTACCAATCTCACCACTCGTGGACATCTGGCCCAGCTCATCATTTCTGGAGACCTAGGTACGGTGTATATCGACAATATACTGTTCCATGATGGCACCACTTCCATAGCCGACAACAGCAATACTCCGGTACCAGCCATGCTGGGTAACAGCTACCCTAATCCCTTCAAACCCAATACGAATATCAGCTATTCCGTAGCCAAATCCGCTCACGTCACACTTAAGATCTACGATGTGAAGGGACGCTTGGTGGAAACCCTGGTGGACGCTCAGCAAGCCGCTAACTCCTATGCGAAAGTGTGGAATGCTGACAATGCTGCCCCAGGGGTTTATTTCTATCGTTTGACCGTCAATGGTCAGGCCGTTGACACCAAACGCATGGTGCTTCTAAAATAAAAGGAGATAGATATGAAATCGCAAAAGCTGCTTTTGCTGACAACACTAATGCTTGCTCTCTGTGCCATTGTTTTTGCCCAGAGCACCACTATAGACTTTGAGCCTGCGGGCAGTGGCGCGGATTGGGCCTGGACAGTGGGAGAAAACGGAGCAAATCCACCCCTCACCTTCCCGGCAAACCCCGTCAGTGGAGGGATCAATGCCTCCGCGACCGTTGCTCAGTTTACCGCTACAGCAGGGGGTAATCCCTGGGCCTTGTGCTTTACAGACGACATCGATACTTTTAGCTTCACTGCTGCGAACTCACTAGTTAAGATCATGGTCTATAAACCCGTGATCAGCAACGTGGCAATCAAGTTTGAAGGAGGCAGTACTCCTCTGGAGTTAGCTCAAGCCAACTCCGTGATTAACCAGTGGGAAGAGCTTACTTTTGACTTCTCTTCCGTGATCGGCAATACATACAGCAGGATAGTGATCATCCCGGATTTTGCCCCCAGAACACAGGATAACATCCTGTATTTTGACAACATCCAGATACCTGAGGGCAATGTGGCTCCTCCGACTGTGCCCGAAGTGGCAGCGCCAACCCCCACCTACGATGCAGGCAACGTCATCTCTCTATTCAGCAATGCTTACACCAATGTTCCTGTGGACACCTGGTCGGCGGGATGGGATATGCTGATGTGGCAGATATCCAGATCGAAGGCAATGATACAAAAAGATACACTAACCTCACTTTTGCCGGCATTGAGTTTACCTCCAATACCATTGATGCCAGCGATATGTCCCATTTCAACATGGACATCTGGACTCCTGATCCCACAGCATTCCCGGCCGCATTCAGGATTAAACTGGTAGATTTTGGTGCCAATGGCGTATGGGCGGAGGTGACGATGTGGAGCACGAACTGAGCTTCACCGAGAACAGTGTCCCCGCTCTACAGAGCAATAGCTGGATCAGCATGAACATCCCCCTTTCAGCCTTTACCAATCTGATCACCAAATCACACTTGGCACAATTGATTATCTCCGGTGACCCCAATACAGTATATGTGGACAACGTCTTGTTCTATAATGCCGGAACAGCCTCCAGTGATGCCACTTTGAGTGACCTAAGAGTAAACAGCGTGACCATACCCGGCTTCAGTCCGGCTATCCTGACCTACAATTTCGAACTTCCGGCAGGAGCCAGAACCCCCAATGTGACAGCCACTAAGAATCATCCTAATGCCACAGTGCAGATCAATCAAACCACGACCGTGCCCGGCACGGCTACTGTAGTCGTAACCGCAGAAGATCAGAGCAACACTTTGACCTACAGCATCAATTTCACCATGGATTTGCCCGATGAACCTACTGACGCTCCTCCAGTTCCCACCCACGAGCCCGAGGACGTAATCTCCATCTATAGCGATGCATATAACAACGTTCCCGGAGCAAACTACAATCCCTTCTGGGGACAAAGCACCATCGTGACCGTGGACGTGGAAATCGACGGTAATAACACCTTGCAATATGAGAACCTGAACTATCAGGGCACCGAATACCCCAATCAGGATGTCTCAGGATATGAGTATCTGCATGTGGATTTCTGGACAGCTAATTCCACCAGTCTGGAATTCTTCCTGATCAGTCCCAGCCAGGAGACGCCCTATGTGCTTCCCATCACACTCGGCACTTGGGTGAGCGTGGACATCCCGCTATCGCACTATGTGCCCCCTGTGAATCTGGCTAATGTATTCCAGTTCAAAGTAGTAGGCAATGGCGATGTTTGGTTCGACAACTTCTATTTCTGGAAGAGCCCCACAGCCCAGGGAACAGATGCCACACTCAGTGACCTGAAGGTAGATGGCAGCACCATAACCGGCTTCGCTCCACTGACCGAGAATTATAGTTACGGTGTGATTGAGGGCTTGGTAACTCCTCCTCAAATCACTTCGGTTAGTACCACAGACCCCAATGCCACATACCAGATCATTCAAGCCCCATCAGTTCCCGGCACGGCCAGCGTTGTTGTGACAGCTCAGGATGGCGAAACCACAAAGACTTACAATGTCGCCTTTGTAGTAACCATTCCCAACTCCCTGCCTCCAACGCCCCCGCATGACGCTGCCAATGTGATCTCTCTCTTCAGCGATGCCTACCCTGACGTGCCCGTGGATACCTGGCTCACTCCCTGGTCCCAGGGTATCCTGGAAGATGTGGAAATCCTGGGCAATCCTGTGAAGAAATACAGTAATGTGAACTTCGTGGGCATCGAAACTGTCGGCCCAAACTTGCTGAATGTGATGGATATGACGCATGTTCACCTGGATATCTGGACTCCGGACGCTAACAACTTCCGATTTAAACTGGTTGATTGGGGTTCCAATGGCGTTTGGGGCGGTGGAGACGACACTGAACATGAGCTTACCTATCCTGCGCCTGCCACCGGTCAGTGGATATCCTACGATATTCCCTTGGATTCGTTCCTGAATCTGGATTTTTCCGGAAACATGGCGCAATACATCCTGTCCAAGGATCCCCTTGGCACCCTGTACATCGATAACTTCTATTTCTATGCCGCAAGCGGTATTGATATCCCTGCCAATGTCACAATCGCCACCTCTACCGGTGGAGTGACTGTTAGTTGGGCACCCGTAGCCGGCGCAGTGTCTTACACTGTGTATGCCGCGGATGATCCTGCCGGTCCTTTCAGCCCTGTAGTCGGTGGTAGCTATGATGGTACCAGTTGGACTTCAGATGGCACCACTGCCATGAAGTTCTTCTACGTGACAGCCTCAAGTAACTAGGAAAGAAACATGAACGCGCAGCGCAAGTTACCCGACTCAAGCCTTCACCCGCAGGCTTCCGGAAGCATCGTCTTCTCATGCAGTTGCGTTGCTTGTCAGGGCAAATTGCAGAGCGCGTTCATACTAAACCCCAACGTATCACACATTACACTTCTACCCATTCAAAGCGCGCAGTCAGCCGGAGTATGCACAGCTCCGGTTGACCGCTTTGATAAACTCACGCAAGCTACTATAATAGAAAGGATTAAGCGCTGATGCCCACTACAAAGACAAACTACCACTTAGACGATAGCGGTGAATTCACCATTTCGAACTACAACTCCAGCAAGCTATTCTCCAGCTTCTTCCCCGGATTAGCCGGAAAAAACGGTATCCCCATGTGGACTTTTTACGTAAATCGCGGGCAGTGTATTTGCAGCATGGGCATCGAAGGCAAGCATCATCCGATCATGGAGTTTCTGCCAGCAAACTGGGCTTACAACCTGGTCTCCACCCAGGGCTTCCGGACCTTTATCAAGGTATGCAGCGGTTCATCTCACACTTTTTATGAGCCCTTTCAGGACAAATACCAGGATGAATACCTGGAGAAGACGCAGAGCATGATCATCGCTCCGGCCAAGCTCACTCTGGAAGAAGTGAATCACAGCTTGGGTCTGGTCTTTAAGGTTGAATATTTTAATGTCCCCCAGGATGAATATGCAGGATTGATCCGCAAACTCAGTATCCGGAATCTGAACTCGCAAGCTGTGAAACTGGAAGTGCTGGATGGTTTGCCGCTCATCATCCCCTACGGATTGGATGATTTTGGACTCAAACACATGCGCAGGCTCTTTGAAGCCTTTGTGGAAGTCACCAACTACGAACACAATGTGCCATTTTACAAGCTGAAGGTAGAACCTGCGGATCGACCGGACGTTGTCCGTATCACGAAAGGGAACTTCTACCTGGGCTTTGGCCCGGATGGGCAGATCGTCCCTCCCGTGTATGATCCTGCCAGGATCTTTGGTATCCGTGGCGATTACAGCCACCCCGAGCAGTTCGTATCTGAACCGCTTTCTCAGCTTACTCTGGATCAAAACTACGAAAACCGTCTGCCCTGCGCCATGGGTGCCTTTGCCGTAGAGATTGCTGCCAGTGCCAGCCATAGCTATACTTCCGTGATCGGTCACGCGGCCTCGGAAAAGCTGCTGAACTCCCTGGTTCCGCGCATTACCCAAAGCTCTTACGTCCGGCAAAAGGAACAAGAGAATAGCGATATTGTGAGCGAACTCACACAAAAGAATTTTATCCTGAGTTCGGATCCAGCCCTGGACCACTATGCCCGTCAAAACTTCATGGACAACGTGCTGCGTGGTGGCTTTCCCCACACCATCAAAGGCAAAAACAGCACTACAACGCTGCATCTGTATTCCCGCAAACATGGTGACCTGGAACGGGATTACAACGACTATCGACTGAACCCAACCCCTTATTCACAGGGTAACGGTAACTATCGGGACGTAAACCAGAACCGTCGTTCAGACTTGCTTTTCAATCCTGATGTACGGGAAGGCAATGTCCTGCAATTCTTCAATCTGATCCAATTGGATGGCTTTAATCCGCTGGTGATCAAAGAGATCCGTTTCTCCTGCAATAATGATGCCAGACTCAACGAGATCCTGACCGAATATCTCAGCCCGGAGCAGGCAGCTCTCACCAATAAGTATCTCAAGAATACCTTCACACCCGGTGAATTGCTGATGTGGCTTAGTGAACAGAATATCCCACTCTTGGGGGATAAAAACACCTTTATCGGTGACCTTTTAGGCATCAGTGACAAGAAGTATGAGACCGGCTATGGTGAAGGCTTTTGGGTGGATCACTGGTTTTACAATCTGGATCTTTTGGAAAACTACCTGACCGTATATCCAGAGCAGCTCAAGCACATTTTGTTCGATTATTGCCAATTTAGCTTTTACGACAATCCCCACCGCGTGCAAGGCAGGGATGACACCTATGTGATCTGGGAAGGCAAGCCCATGCAGCTGGACAGCGTGGTCTATGACGAAGAGAAGGAAAAACTCATCGATTCCCGAAGCCGGGATAGAAACAAAGTGCGCAAACACTATGGCAAAGGTGACGTGTATCATACCAATCTTTTCGTGAAAATGCTCTCCATCATTGTCAACAAGCTGGCCTCTCTGGACGCGGAAGGAGTGGGCATCGAAATGGAAGCCGGGAAACCCGGATGGTATGACGCTTTGAATGGCATGCCCGGACTCTTCGGCTCCAGCATCAGTGAGACTCTGGAAACTAAGCGTCACATCCAGTTTCTGCTCCAAGCCATGGACAAAGTAGTTCACCAAAACTCTGATCTTTTGGTTTACGAGGAACTTAGTGAGTTTATCTCAGCTATGATTCCCTTGTTCGATGAGGGCGTATCGGCCTTCGAATACTGGGATAAATCCAACGCCATCAAGGAAGAGTATCGCAGCGCAACCCGCATGGGAGTCAGTGGTCGGGAACAGAGGATAGGCCTGAGCGTTTTAAGGGACTTCTTTGAGGCAGGCTTGCGTAAACTCGAGATCGGGATCAAGCAAGCCCTGCAACAAAAAGATGGCGTGATCTCCACTTATTTTATCAATGAACCGGTGGATTATGAAGCAATCATGCGACGCGATTCTGAAGGCAACCAAGTGCCCAAGCTCAACCAACGGGGCTTGCCATGCTTCAGAGTAAAGGCATTCAAGCACATAGCTTTACCCTTGTTCCTGGAAGGCCCGGTGCACTATCTGCATAGTAAGCCTAAGCCTGAAGATGCCCAAAAACTTAGCGCCAATGTGTTGAACAGCGGTCTCTTTGACCATAAACTCATGATGTACAAGGTAAATGAATCCATTGCCGATCAGCCCATGGAAATTGGCAGAGCCAGAACCTTTTCACCCGGATGGTTTGAGAACGAATCAATCTGGTTGCACATGGAATACAAATACATGCTGGAATTGCTGCGTAACGAGCTTTACACAAGCTTCTATCGGGACTTCAAAAACGTCTTTATCCCCTTCCTCAAGCCCGAAACCTACGGCAGAAGCATCTTGGAAAACTCCTCCTTCATCGTCAGCAGCAACAATCCTGATCCCTCACTCCATGGCAATGGCTTTGTGGCTCGTCTCAGCGGAGCAACTGCCGAATTTATCCAGATTCTCCAGCTCATGGTTGTGGGTAAAGAACCCTTCAGCATCAGTGCTAATGGAGAATTACAGCTTCAGTTTAGCCCGATCCTACCGGCTTGGCTCTTCACCAAGTCCGCTTCCCAAGCCCGGCTCTATGTTCAAAACGAATGGCAGCAAATCAGCTTCGAAGCAAACACCTTTAGCTTCATGTTTTTGGGAGAAATCCTGGTCAGCTACCATAACCCCTTGCGCAAGGATACCTTTGGTGCTGATGCCCCAGTGGTGGATTCCTGGAAGCTCACCGATCTTGCTGGCGATGTCCACACCGTCCAAGGCGCAATTTTGCAGGGAGACATGGCCGAAAAAGTGCGTAATCGTGAGATCCGCCGCATTGTCATCGAACTGAAAAGGTAGGCAACACAGATAATGATTAAACAGGAGAATATAATGAAAGAGCTTGAACAACAAGTATCGGCCCTCTTGGCCAAAATGACTCTGGAACAGAAGATCGGACAGATGTTGCAGCCGGAACGCCAATTCATTAGCCCTGAGCAAGTTAAGAAGTATCACATCGGGTCTGTGCTCAGTGGTGGTGGCTCGGTTCCCGGTGAAAACAGACCGGAAGACTGGATCGCCATGAATGATGCCTATTGGGCTGCTTCCATGGAAGAAGATGCTGAACACCTCGCCATTCCGCTGATCTATGGCGTGGACGCCATTCACGGCAATACAAACGTAAAGGGAGCCGTGGTTTTTTCCTCACAATATCGGTTTGGGCGCAGCGCATGATCCCGATCTTCTGGAACGTATTGCCGCGGTTACCGCCAAAGAAATCGCCGCAACCGGAGTGGATTGGACCTTCGCGCCCACCCTGGCTGTGGCTCGCAATGATCATTGGGGTAGAACTTACGAAAGCTATTCAGAAGACCCCAGGATCGTAGCGGAATACGCGCCTCGCTTTGTCTATGGCTTGCAAGGGCATTTTCAGGAAGACAAGGTGATAGCCTGCGTCAAACACTGGGTGGGCGATGGTGCTACTCTGCACGGCATCGATCAGGGCGATATGTGCATCACTGATGATGAACTGAGAAAGATCCACGTTCCGCCTTACAAAGCGGCCATTGATGCCGGAGTACTCACCGTGATGGTCTCGCTTAGCAGCTGGAACTCTGTTAAATGTCATGGGCACAAGTATCTCATTACCGATTTGCTCAAACGTGAGCTGGGTTTTGAAGGTTTCGTGATCTCGGATTGGGATGGCATCGACTATCTTGATGAAGATTACAATGAATGCGTGGTGCAATCCATCAATGCCGGCCTGGATATGTTCATGGTTACTTCCCGTTGGCAGGAATTCATCGAACTCACCAAAGCCAATGTGCTGAGCGGCCGCATCTCCATGGAACGCATCGACGATGCTGTGCGCCGCATCCTGCGCGTAAAATATGCCTTTGGAATGTTCGAAAAACCTCGCCCCGCAATGCGTCCCCTGTCGTTGGATCACTCTTGTTTTGGCTCATCCGAACATCGCGCGGTAGCCCGGGAAGCAGTGCGCAAATCCCTGGTGATGCTCAAGAATGAAGATAAGATCTTGCCTCTGAACAAACAAGCCCGGATTCTGGTTACCGGAAAAAAACGCCCATAACCGTGGCCATCAATGCGGTGGCTTCACTGTAGCCTGGCAAGGCGTGAATGATAAGCAACCTCTGGATACCAGCGAATATGATCAGGCAGATCACGATAAACTGCGCGATCCTGCAGATGCCAAAGCCATTTCCTGGGATTCCGCAATCGTGGGCGGAACCTCCATTTGGGAAGGCATCAGCGCGGTGGCACCCAATGCCGTGCTTAGTGACGATGGCTCCGATGCCGATCCAACCAAACACGATCTCGCCATCGTGGTGATCGGCGAAGTGCCCTATGCCGAGATGTTGGGAGATATCCGCGTGGGCGGCCTGGCCAAGGGTCTGAAGATCAGCAAGGGCTCCACCTCTGAAGAATATCTGGACGCGGGTGAGATCCCGCTGATGAAACAAGGCCCCTATGGCACTCATCTCTATCTGCATCAGTTGCATCCGGAAGATATCGCTACCATCAGAAATGTCACAGCCAAGGGGAATCCCCGTGGTCGCAATCATGATCTGTGGCCGGCCTCTGGTGATCGAACAAGAACTGGCCGAAGTCAAAGCCTTTGTAGTAGCATGGTTCCCCGGTTCGGAAGGTCAGGGCGTGGCAGACGTGATCTTTGGCGATTATCCCATGCAAGGAAAGCTCAGCTTCTCCTGGCCCAGATACGACGATGAAAACTGGAACCTGGGCGATGAAGGCTACAGCCCCCTATTCCCCTATGGCTATGGTTTAGAATATTGACGAGCAACGACTGATCTGATCAAGCGGCATTAACTCCAAAGTGTCCTCCCTCGGAGTTGTAAGCGCTATCCCAATTTCGTGAAGCCAAACCAATCCCATGCACCTCCCAAGCCCACAGCGGAGACGAAGATGACAAGCGCTTTCGACTTCGAGCAGCGGGATCGCCCTCCCCCTTGGACTTCTATCCGAAGGATTGGAGTTCAAGCAGCGTGATCGCTAATGTAGAAACGTCATCTTGGCGTTTGCGTGTGGAATGCCCCGCATCTAAATGTGTATGCTTCAGGATGAAGCATCTACACTTCTGCTTCAGGATGAAGCATCTACATTGGGGTGGCAAGCTCCTGCTTGCCACAAAGGCCGCAGGCCTTTTCAGATAAGCAGCCAAAGCTGCTTCTGCCAAGCAGGAGCATGGCAGCCCAGAGCTTGGCAGCCCATGGGGCGTCGTAGCAACGGATAGCTACGTTGCTGACCTGCTGTTTGAAGTCATTGCCGCCCGGAGATCAAGGGCTTTTCTGAAAAGATCGGTAGCGTAGAATTCACCGGCGTGCCTGACCTGATCAAGCGGCAATAACTCCAAAGGTGGTGCGGCAATAACTCCATCGTAAATTGTAAATCGTAAAGTAAATCGTAAATTGTAAATCGTAAATCGTTTACGCCTTTCCCCCTCATTTGAGGGCGTTTATCAAGTCATAATCAAGCGTTAATCA
>JAJOKA010000094.1 GCA_021206555.1 Candidatus Cloacimonadota bacterium
AGCTCAATGATGCCGGCGTGATTCTCGGAGATGCCCAGTTCACGTTCGGAACACAGCATGCCATTGGACACGATGCCTCTGATCTTGCGGGGTTCAAGGTTGATCAGCATGGTCACCGTCTTGCCCACAAGTTCTTCCGCTTGATAGCTTTGCGCGATGCCGGCCACGAGGTCTCTGGTCTCAAAGCCGAGATCCACCTTGAGCTGCATCAGTTTATCGGTTTTAGGTACGGGCCTGGCTTCCAGGATTTTGGCCAGACGCAGATCCAGCTTGGCAAAGTCTTCATACGTGATCTGCTCTTTGGGGGGATCATAGCTCTTCACAGGCTCAGCCTGGGCAGAGCCTTGAAGTTTGGCTAATTGAGCTTCAATCTCGCTATCCTCGATCTTTCTAAAGAGAGCACTAAAGTCACCCAGCTTGAGGGCTTTATCCAGCTTGCCGTCTTCCCAAAGCTGCACCGGGTACAGACCCATCATGGCCCTGAGCCGGTTCATATGTTGAGGCATAATGGGATACAGCGCTACCGATATCTCGGATAACAGCGAGGCACAGAGCCAAAGAGTTTGCTTAACATGATTGGGATCGCTCTTGATGGCCATCCAGGGTTTACGATCGTCAAAATAGCGGTTGCCCAGGCGAGCGATCTCCATGATGTTCTTGGTGTTACGCTTCACCTGAAAGTCCTTGTAAGCAGCTTTAACATCGGTCAGAAGGTTTTGCGCTTCCTGCCAGTATTCCTTGCTCTGCTCATCCGGCTCAATGGGCTCGATCATGCCATCAAACTGCTTTTTGGCAAAGGCAAAGACGCGATTGGCCAGATTGCCCAAGACATTGTTCAGTTCACCATTGACGCGCTGCTGAAAGTCCTTGAAGCTGAAGTCCGCGTCCTGCTTTTCGGGAGCATTAGCGGCCAGATAGTAACGCAGATATTCGCCATCGAAATCCTGCACAAACTCATCCACCCAGATCGCCCAATTACGACTAGTGGAGATCTTCTCTCCCTCCAGATTCATAAACTCATTGGCGGGAATATCATGCGGTAGCACGAAATTTGTATTTTGCCCCATCAGCATGGCCGGCCAGATCAGGGCATGGAAGATGATATTATCTTTACCGATAAAGTGAATCAATTGCGTTTCGGGATCCAGCCAGTATTCCTTCCAAAGCTCGGGTTTACCTATCTTCTTGGCCCATTCCACCGTGGAAGAGATGTAGCCGATGGGCGCGTCAAACCACACATAGAGCACTTTGCCCTCAGCTTCATCCAAAGGAACCGGCACGCCCCAGGATAGATCGCGGGTAATGCTGCGTTCGATCAAGCCCTGCTCCAGCAGATTGAGCATGAAATTGCGCACGTTTTCCTTCCAGTATGTCTTGTGCGATATCCACTCTTTGAGCTGATCGGTAAAGCGATCCAGATGGATGAACCAATGCCTGGTTTCTCGAATGATGGGAGTATTTCCACAGATCTTGCATTTGGGCTCCACCAGGGTGTTGGTATCATAGATCTGCCCGCATTTGTCGCATTGATCCCCGCGAGCGCCATCTGCTCCGCACTTGGGGCATATACCTTCCACATAGCGGTCGGGCAGGTAGCGTTGATCGTGCTCGCAATAGAATTGCAGCGTGGTCTTGGGCAGTATGTGCCCATTGGCAAAAAGATCACTAAAGAACTGCTGTGAAAGCCGATGATGCTCCTCTCTGGCAGTGCCGCTGAAGTTATCAAACTCGATGCCAATGCCATCAAAGGCCACCTTGATACTATCGTGATAACGCTTTACCACATCGGCAGGACTGACGCCTTCCTTATCCGCGCTGATCGAGATCGGAGTGCCATGTTCATCGGTTCCGCAGATGTAGATCACGTCTTCACCCAAGAGCCTGAGATAACGGACAAAGATATCAGCAGGGAGATAGGCTCCGGCCACATGGCCCACGTGCAACTTGCCATTGGCATAGGGTAAGGCGCTGGTAACTATATATTTCATGAGTTTTCTCCAATAAGTTCTTGATGCAAAAGGGCCACTGCCCTGGCCACGTTTTGAGTGGGCAGCATCAGTTCCAGACTGCGCTCACTATGAGCGATGCGCTCCACTTGCATATCAGCAGTCAAATCCATCACCCGTGCCAGATAAGCAGGATCAGCTGCTAACCCAAGCCCCACCAGGATCACAAAGCCCAATCCACCTTCTTTGGCAAGCGCGGTAATTCCATGCTGCGAAAGCAGATAATCGATCTCGGCCTCATACTTGGCTTCCACATAGAGCTCCAGAGCGTCATCAACTTTGGCAAACTTGAAGATCTCGTGATGCCAGGCTTTGAGCAAGTCTATGGTCCGGGAATTGGGACTGAGGCGATAGCGCATGATATTGTCTTTGTGCGCTATAGCGGTTACAAAACGATCTTCCATCGAGCAATCCTTTGGGCTTTCTTCTGCCCTGATCATGTACCGGGAGCAAAGGTAAAGGATGATTTCACTTCCACCGGCACCTGGTATTTGCAGGCGAATTCCACCGCTCTGGGATGCAGAACTTTGGATCCGCTATAGGCTAAGGCCAGCATATTAGCATAGCCAATTTCTTTGATGAATCCGGCCTTGGGCACGATTCTGGGATCTGCGGTATATACTCCATCCACATCGGTATAAATCTCACATTTCTCTGCCCCCAGATAGCAGGCTAAAGCAACCGCGGAAGTATCTGAACCACCACGCCCCAGAGTAGTGATCTCCTTGGCTGTGCTCACGCCTTGAAATCCCGCCACGATCACCACCTTCTCTTTGGCCAGTTCTTCATGAATGCGGAAAGCATTCACTTTCAGGATTTTGGCATTGCCGTGGTGATTATCAGTGATAATCCCGCTTTGCGAGCCGGTAAACGAGATCGAAGTGATCCCTTCCTCCATCAGCGATAAAGACAGAAGCGACATCGAAATCCGCTCCCCGGCAGTGAGCAGCATATCCAGTTCCCGACGCGAAGGATGACGCGTGATCTCATAGGCCAGATTGAACAGATTGTCCGTGGTCTTGGCCATGGCCGAAACCACCAGCACCAATTGATCCCCACGATGGTAATCCCTGGCCAGACGCTTCGCGATGCCTCGGATCAGCTCCACACTGCCCACCGAGGTTCCGCCAAATTTCTTTACGATGATTGCCATTTTAGGCCTTGGCCGCAGCCTTTATCAGTTCTGTGAAAAGGGGATGAGGGCGATTGGGACGGGATTTGAACTCAGGATGGAATTGCACCCCGATATAAAAATCGTTCTTGGGATACTCCATGATCTCCACCAAAAGGTCATTCGTGGACAAACCGCTCAGCTCCATTCCCGCTGCTTTGATCTGTTCCCGATAGTCATTATTAAACTCATAGCGGTGCCGGTGTCTTTCGCTGATGGTATCCGTGCCATAAGCCTTGCGTGCCAGGCTATCCGCCTCCAGCTTGCATTGATACGCGCCTAATCGCATTGACGCGCCTACGAAGTCTATATAGCGTTGATCTTCCATCAAATGGATCACCGGATGCGCGTTTAGCTCGTCAAACTCCGTG
>JAJOKA010000008.1 GCA_021206555.1 Candidatus Cloacimonadota bacterium
AGTTCGGATAGCAGAATTCCTCACCCTTGCGCAGGATCGGTTCACCCACGATAAAGACCTTTTCATTATGCTGATGGGGATGCCAGAAGACTTGCAGGTTTTTACCGCTGCCACCCGCGTAGATACTGATACCAGGGCTTTCAAAGCAGTGCAGAAAGCTTCTGAGCTTGGGCCCTTCGGCCATTGCTTGCCGGTTGATGTATCCGAAAATCCAGCTCAATCATCCTCCTCAAAGGGATTTACATGGTCAAGGCAGCTCATCCGCAAAGCTGTATCTGTCAATGTCTTTTTTCGTTTGCCAAAGCCCGATGATCGAATATTCTATCAATCAGGTGGAACTTACACAAAACTACACCTAATATTTGGAAAGAAAGGAACAGACATGGCACAGATAAAACTAAAAGGAATGCCCATCAATACTATCGGAGATATCCCCGAAGTCGGAGCGCAAGCGCTTAGTTTCACTTTGACCGCGAATGATCTCAGTGATCATACACTAGCCGAGTACAAAGACGAAAAGTGCTCTTAAACATCTATCCTTCTATCGATACCGGAGTGTGTGCTGCCAGCGTGCGCAGGTTCAATCTGGAAGCAGCTGCCTTGGGCAACACAGTGGTATTGGGAGTCTCACGAGATCTGCCCTTTGCCTTGGGTCGCTTCTGCGGAGCAGAGGGAATCGAGAATGTCTATACTCTATCGGAAATGCGTGACCGTGATTTTGGCCATGCCTATGGATTGGAGATCGTAGATGGGCCTATGGCCGGTTTGCTCGCCAGGGCTGTAGTAATCATAGGTGAAAATGGCAAAGTGATCTACAGCCAATTGGTGGATGATATCGTTCAAGAACCTGATTATGAGGCTGCGCTGCAAGCATTAAAGTAAAAGCCCTCTTCTGGCCTGAGAAGCAGTTGAGAGTCTCCCGGTTAGTACCTGAGCCCGACTCAGGAACTATTCGGGAGGTCCTCAGGGGATTGTCAGGCTATGAGAGTGCTTGAGCCTAGCTTAACTCAAGCTTCAGGATGAAGCTGGCACTATCTCTACCGGCAGTTGTAAGCCCGTCTCCAGATTGATGAAATGCCGATGGGCGGCAAAGGCGATATCGGGTAAGGCGTTCAGGCTGAAGAATCTGGCATCTTCGGCATCATCACCGGCTTGCAGAGTGCCACCGGTCACCTTCATGCGGAAACCGATGCTCAATACCCGATAGTAGATAGGACTGAAGCCATAGAACCAATCGATGCGATGCTGAATGATTCCTTCCAGCCCCGTTTCTTCTTTGAGCTCGGCGATGGCGTTTGCTTCCGGACTCATATAGATCTCGGCATAGCCACTGGGTAAGGCCCACATACCCCGCCTTGGGTTCGATGCTGCGCTTGATCAATAGCAGCTCATTGGCCTCATTGAACACCACGATAGCCACCGCCGGGATGGGGTTACGATAGAGCACGAAAGCGCATGAAGGACATACTGCTCGCACTTTATTTTCATGATCCACTTTGAGTTCAATCTTATTTCCACATCTCTGGCAATAGCTTACGTCTCTATACAGTTTATTCATCAAGTCTTGCATGGATTCATGAGCTCCTTGTAAAGTCTATTCCGATGCTTGTATAGTGCCTTCAGTTCGCTCTCGCTCTTACCAAAGCATATGGCTGAGGGATTCATCTGTAAACGAGACCAAAGCAGTTCCCAGCTTTGGTGTAGCCAGAGCAGTCTTTGCCTGGCCAGATACTCTCGGTTAGCGGCCAGTTCTACGATGCCTCCGCCACAGGCTACAAACCCTGATAACGAAAGAGGGGACTGAATAGTCCCCAATTCCAAGAGTATCTCGCTTTCGATAGTACGAAATGCATCCCAACCCTGAGTGTCCACGATTTCGGCCACGCTCGCGCCACACTTTTGCTCGATTATTGATCGGTGTCATACACCGGAAGAGCTTTGCCAAGGCCAAGCAGCTTTGCTAAAGTGCTTTTGCCACTGCGGCTGAAACCGATGATATAGAGCAGCATCGGGCTACAAACGGGAGGTCACATCCTGCTCAATCTCATTGGCGAGGGCATTGCACTTGGCTATAAGGTCTTTGGCTTCGGCCAGAGTGTGGGCTTTATAGCTTTCGTCTGTGATGCCGGCTAGATTGATCAATACGTTATAGTTGGCAGCTTTAGCTGCGGCAAGGGCGGTCAGAGCAGCTACTCCGGCGTCAGACAAAGCATTGGTATTTCCCACAGCGGCCACTTCACGAGCCAGCAGCAAGGCTTCGTGGGATATCCTTAAAGTCTCCAGCGGAGCATTGATTGCGCCTTGGGTGCATTTCTCGATCTCAGCGTCGCGCAGGGCGATTTCATCATCGGTCTTTTTGGGTAGTTTCATGGCGTCCATCATCGCGTAAAAGGCATCGGTATCCACGTCGATGCAGTGAATGGCGCGTTCTTTGATGCTTTGTCCCATAGGAGCAAGACGGCGCACTTCATCCTGCACCTTCTCATAGCCTTTTTTGTCGATGGTCAGGTTGGATACCATCGCGCTCAATGCACCGCTCATCGCAGCGCATAAAGCAGCCACAGAGCCACCACCGGGAGCAGGAGCATCGGTGGAGAGAAGATCACAAAAGGCGGTTACCTTCATGTCCGAGAGGCTGTCCTTGCGAGCGATGGCATATTCAATCACTTTCTTGTCCAGATCAAAGGGAGCCAGCTCGGCCAGTCCCATGGATTGGATGGCGGTGTCCATGATCATCCGTTCCGGGATGCCTGTGGATTCATTCATCTTGGCCAGATAGTACTTTCCGGCTTCCACCAGCGCGGCTTTGGGGAGCAGGCCCACTAGCTCGCTTCCGGTAACCTGGACGCCTGCTTCATTGGCCAGTTCGCGCACTTTATCAAGAACCAGATGGGGCGGAGTAACTTTGTAATTTGTAAGATTGATGCTGATCTGCGCGCGGTCATAGCCATCGATATACCAGCCCACGGCTTTGCAATTTGTGAAGAGCCCGGGGGTCATTACTTTATTGCCCTTTTCGTCTTTGATCATCTTGCCATTCTCATCCCGTGCGGCTTTACCTGATTCACGGATGGTGAGGGCGATGTCATGAGCTTTCTTTTTGTCTCTGGTATTGAGGTTGATGTTGTAAGCGATCAGAAACTCACGAGCAGAAATGGCGGTAGCCCCGCTCTTGGCGTTGAAAGCATGAGGGCCAAAATCCGGTTTCCAGGCTGGGTCTTTGGCTTTATCGGCCAGGGCTTCATATTCACCGCTGCGCACATTGGCCAGGTTCTTCCATTCCGGTTTACTTGCCGCGTGTTCATAGAGATATACAGGGATCTTCAGCTCTTCGCCCACTCTTTTGCCTAAAACTCGGGCATATTCCACGCATTCGTCCATCGTCATATCTGAGATGGGGGATGAAGGGACAGACGTCGGTGGCGCCCATGCGGGGATGAGCTCCATGATGACGGCTCATATCGATCAGTTCAGAGGCTTTCTTGATGCCCTGAAAGGCTGCTTCCACCACGGCTTCGGGCTCACCGGCAATGGTGAAAACGGTGCGGTTTGTATCTGCTCCGGGATCCACGTCCAAAAGCACCACGTTCTTAACGCCTTTGATGGCGGCGGCGATGGCATCGAGCACAGCCATGTCTCTGCCTTCGCTGAAATTGGGTACGCATTCCATGAGTTTCATAGTGTATTACCTCTATCCTTTAATTCTCAATTCTCAATTCTCAATTCTCAATTGTCAATTGTCAATTGTCTTATGTATCTTGACCTTCACGATCTTCTTGTCCGTGGCTTGGAGCACCTGGATGCGGTAGGGTCGATGTTTACAAATTGTCCCTGATGCGGGATGCGTTCCAGCTTATCCAGGATCAGGCCGGCCAGAGTTTCATAGTCACCTTCCGGCAGCTCGATCTCATAATCATCAGCCAGGCGGTCGATTTCCACGTCGGCCATGGCGATCCAGGTATTGGGGCTCACCTGTTCCACGTCTTTCTCTTCATCCTCGTCATACTCATCTTCGATTTCGCCCACGATCTCTTCCAAAATGTCTTCCATGGTCACCATGCCTGCAGTGCCGCCATAGGAATCCACGATGATGGCCATCGAGCGCCGGTGTTTCTGCATTTCTTTGAGTAAGACGTCCAGATCGATGTTTTCGGGCGCAAAGTAGGGCTCGTGCAGGATTTCGGATGCCAGAGACTCATCATTGATCTCTTTCTTGAGAATGTCGTAGATAATCAGGATGCCGATGATGTCGTCGATGCTGTTGCGATAGACGGGATAGCGCGTGAAGCCTTCTTCTTTGGCGATCTCGATCACTTCGCTGATCGTCGCGGTCTCGGGGATGGCCACGATATCCGTTCTTGGTACCATCACATTGCGGGCTTCAAGCTCTTTGAAATCCAGCGCGTCTTCGATCATCTCCATCTGCGGAGCGCTGATCTTATCATCATCATTGGCCTGTGAGAAGAGAAAGGAGATGTCATCCTTGGTGAGATAGTCGTATTGGAGGTTATCTTCCATGTTGAGCATTTTACGCAGGCCCCGGTTGATGTAGCTGACGATCGCCACCAGGGGACGGAAGAGATAGAAAAAAAAAGATCAAGAGGGGATACAACCTGGGTACAATGCTGTCCGCGTGATCTCTAAACAGGGCTTTGGGCACGATCTCACCAAATATGAGTACGATCGCTCCGATAAAAAAGGGATGTAAAACGGGGATCAAAGGCAAAACTACCCAATTGGGCTACGATCAGGGTCGATAGCGAGGCCAGGATGGCGTTGGCGATGTTATTGCCGATCAGAGTGGTGCCCAAAAACTATCCGGCTGCGGATAAACTTGAGCAAGGACGCGCGGGAGCGATTGCGCCGCGCGCTTTGTTCCAGCGCGATCTGATCTATGGAGATCAGCCCCGTCTCCAGCCCTGAGAAAAACAGGGACAAGAGCAGAAAAAACAGCAGGTAAACAGGATCAGAACTATCTGAAATGCGGCCATTTATTCATTAACCTTCTCGTTTCTATGGGCGATTCTGAGCGATTGCACAAAGTCGTCGATGTTGCCAACCAAGAAACTATCGAGGTTATAGCTTGTCAAGTTTATTCTGTGATCGGTCACTCTGCTTTGCGGAAAATTGTAGGTTCTGATCTTGGCCGAGCGATCGCCGGTGGATACCTGAGCCTTGCGGGATGAAGCGATCTCCTGTTCCTGTTTGCTGATCTGCAAGTCCAGAAGTTTGCTGCGCAGCACCTTGAGGGCTTTGGCTTTGTTCTTAATCTGAGATTTCTCATCCTGACAGGTGATTACCAGTCCTGTGGGCACGTGGGTGATGCGCACGGCGGAATCTGTGGTATTCACGCTTTGTCCGCCATTTCCGCTGCTGCGATAGACGTCGATGCGCAGGTCGTTATCATTGATCTCAATGTCCACGTCTTCCGCTTCGGGAAGCACGGCCACGGTCACCGCTGAGGTGTGGATGCGTCCGCTGGATTCGGTCACGGGGATGCGTTGCACGCGGTGTACGCCACTTTCAAAGCGCATTAGACCATAGGCGTTTTTCACCGTTTAACTGCATGATCACTTCTTTATATCCGCCCAGTCCGGTTTCGGAGACGTCGAGCACTTGCTTTTTCCAGCCTTTCTGCTCGGCATAATAGCTGTACATGCGAAAGAGATCAGCCACGAAAAAGGGCGGCTTCTTCACCGCCGGTTCCAGCTCTGATCTCGATAATGGCGTTTTTCTCATCATTAGGATCATTGGGGATCAAGAGGTCGCGCAGTTCTAGTTCAGTGTTATCCAATTGCGTGCTGGAGTTCGCTCATCTCTTCTTGGCCATCTGCATCAGGTCGTGGTCACTTTCTGTGTCCAAAAGGTGTTTGGCTTCGGCCAGTTCACGTTCGATGTTCTGATAGCGTTGCCAGCAGTCGGTGATAGTGGTCAGTTCTTTGTAGCGGCGCATGAGTTCGCGATATTTGCGCGCGTCACTCATCAGCGCGGTATCGGAGACTTGTTCCTGTAAGTCCTTGTGTTCTTGGGTGAGGGCTTGCAGTTTATCGATGGGTAGCATTAATTCTCCAAAAGGGTTACTTTGTGCTCGCTATAATCCATATCCAAAGCGGCTTTCATCGCCACCAGGGCAGTCTCCACCATCTCATCATCAGGGGGCTGAGTGGTGATGCGTTGCAAAGCCATGCCCGGCACAGTCATGATCTTCACCAGGGGGTGATTGAGATTGCGGCCGGAAAACTTCAACACTTCATAGCTAAGGCCGGATACCAACGGGATCAAAAGCAGGTGATAGCCCAAACGGAAGTAATAGGGGATAGGCCCACCCAGGATGAAGGCCGAGACCAGAGTGTCCGTGACGGAGAAGGTCAAAATCCCCACCAAGAGCACGAAAAACATGAAGCTGGTGCCACAGCGCGGATGGATCGTGGTAAAGCTCTGGATATCGCTTACTTGCAAGTTTGCTTCGTGCTCGTAGGCATTCACGTTTTTATGCTCCGCGCCATGATAGCGGAAGAGACGCTTCACATCCTTCATCAGCGAGATGATCCACACATACAGCACGAAAAACACGATGCGGATGCTGCCGGCAAAGAGATTGAAATAGAAATCCTGCTTCGAGAGCTTCATCCAGTCTGCCAGCTTATAGGGCAAAAGGCCAAAGAGCAAAAAGGCCAGACCAAAGGCGATCACATAGCTGATGATCTCTTCAAACTTGAGGGCGGCAGCGGATTTTTCTTTACTGACCTTTCCACTCGCTTCATCTTCCGCTTTCAGATCCAGCTCAAAGCGATCCGCGGAGAAAGTGAGAGTGGAAAAGCCGATCTTCATCATCTCGATCAGGGAGACGAAGCCTCTGATGATGGGCTTGCCATACAGCTTCACCCTCTGAGTAATGCTTACAAAGGGGGTGATCTTCAGCTCGATATCCCCATTCTTGCGACGGATGGCAGTGGCCAATTGCTTGGGCCCACGCATCATCACGCCTTCGATTACGGCTTGGCCGCCTACTGCGATTTCCTGTTTCATGTTTGCTTTTCCTTCATGTAAAGAAAAACGCCACTCTCCCTTCCGTGTGGTGGGGCAGACTGGCGTAAACTGAGTGTGAAGTATCTATTGTTCGCTGGGGCGATTGTACTTCTTGTTGAACTTCTCGACGCGACCGGCGGTGTCCATAATCTTCTGTTTGCCGGTGTTAGAAAGGGTGGCATACATTGCAGATGTCCACGTGCATGCTGCCTTTGGTGCTGCGGGTTTCAAAGGTGTTGCCGCAAGCGCAGGTGACAGTAGCAACTTCGTATTTTGGATGAATTCCCTGTTTCATTTATCTTGCTCCTTGTGTAAATTAACGTTGTTTGAGGCAAGGATTTCAAATGGCGGGATTATGTCAAGGGAAGAGTTTGCAGGATACTGCTCTGCGCAACTCACTATTCAATCTCCGGTGTCTCGCAATTGGCTCCAATAGCTCTGCTTTCATTTGCATTTTCACGCACTTCCAGGATAGATCCCGGCTGTCAACTTGTTTCCGCGTGATCGTACTCAAAGCGGCCTCAAGCCTGGGGATAATCCACACAGGTTTGCATTTTATTGCAGATTATCGCAGAAGACTCCTTTGGAGTTAATGCCGCCGCCACCTTTGGAGTTAATGCCGCTTGATATGTTCATACATGCCGATGAGTTTTGAAGGTACCACCTGGTTCAGAGTAGCCATCGATCTTTGGGCGGCATTGACTTCAAACAGCGGGAATGGGATTGTAGATGCTTCATCCTGCCGCATGTAAACGTCTGGAAGACGTTTCTACCATCGCGGCAAAGCCGCCTATTTCATGAGCAGCATTCTCTTGGTCTGGGTATTCTTGGGGCTGCTGACGCGGTAGAAATATACGCCACTGGCTACAGCCTTATTATTCATGTCTCTGCCGTTCCACACCACACTATGCAGCCCAGCAGGCATTTCAGCATTGACCAGGGTTTTGATCAATTGTCCTTTGACGTTGTAAATGTCAAGCCGCACTTTCGAGGCTTCCGGCAAGCTATAGGCAATGGTGGTAGTAGGATTGAAAGGATTGGGGTAGTTTTGCCTCAGAACAAGATGATCGATGGCAGGCAACTCTGGATCATCAATGCTCACCCAGGGCTGAGAGCCATATTCATATGCTCCCATGTCTATGATCCCGTTCCACACCCGCTGATTACCCGCCAGATCATAGGGCGGCAAACCCAGTAGAGAGATATCAGGAGTACCCGCATCAATGCAGGGAGATCCTGGAGCAAGACGAAGATATTCCACATTACCGGCATTGGTGTCAGCGAATAAAGAACCTGCGCTAAGGTTCTGCTCCCCATAGCTTAATGTATTGAAGGTTGAAACATTATATATGCCTTCTTCGCCACCGCGAATGTAGCTGTAATCTATATCAAGATTACACGGGTCTTGCTGTCCCGATATTGGAGGATACATCACAATCTCATGATCAGCTACAGGGTTGAAAAAGATGTTGTTTCGCATTCTTATATTTCCAATTAGCCCCACTGCTGCCACAGAACCATAATTGTTATAAAAAGTGCAGTTTGAGATTTCTACGTTGCTATAGTCGTTACTACCGAACAGCGCAGCTCGGTCATCGTTGGTTCTGATGTTGTCAAACAGGCAATTGTTAACCCTAATGTCTACTGCCTCGGTAGTCCTTGGATTCCACAAAGAGATAGCAAAGGTGGGTTGGTCGTAGTACACACTCATGTTGCTAACTTCATTGTTCTCAAAAGTAAACGAATCGACAACCCTGAAGCTTATTACGGCAGAACCTCTGAAAAAAGGGTCATCGGTTACATAAGTGGAATGGATATTCGTAAAGGTTGAATTGCTGATCTTTGAATCATGTACCTTATTAAAATCTACAACTATATGTGGGGTTGTGATATTCTTGATGACCAGTTTATTGATCTCAACGTTTCTTGGTACACTTATCATAAATGCGCTATACTCACAAGCTTGGATATCTGATATCACCACATCATTCAGATACAAGTTATCTTGGGTTGATGGGTTTGTATATGGCCTTCTGTTGCTGGGCACGCTTTCAGTAATGGTGAATCCGCAAATCGTGTTGTGCCTAGCTTTGATGGCATTGATGAATCTTGGATAACCTAATGTGCAAACCACTGATGATGTTAACGTAACCAAATCCGACCCTGCTCCGACGAGATTGGTGTAGGACTTGATCGGGATGGGGTAGATTTGCCCTTCAGCTTCTTCATACACGCCCGTCAGCAAATGGATAGTTTTGACCTCAAGGCTATCGGAAGCTATCAGATGCATTGCTCTGGTGATGGTGCGCATTGGCTCATCAGGGCTGATACCGCTATTGTTATCATCTCCATTGGGGCTAACGTAAAAGTCACGGTTTATTTCCGTGCGATGAGCCTGCTGTACAACAGCCGTATCATGATACTGCTGCAGACTGGATAAATTGTTATGCCTGCCGATATAGAAGGTTGAGGGTGGACTGATGGTCGCTTTGTTCAAGTGGATTGTCAAGTTGGCGGGAATGTCAAAAACGGCTATATCTACCGGGGCAGCTCCATAGTTCTCATAAACGGAACATCTATTCGCAGGGTCAAAAACAATACTTGGTATCATTGTACTGGTTCCTGTAAAAAGAATCCCCCCCACCGGATGCCAGACTATAATTGTGGTGAATATTTACGCCGCTCAATTGCAACGAGGCATTTAAGCAACTAATACCCGCTCCCATCCCGGCATGATTACCGGTTATCACACAATTTGTAAGAGAAACTGACCCCTCAGTCATATAGGCGTTATTAATCAGTACTCCTCCCCCTCTTGTAAGTTCGTCATAGGTCAGAAAACCTGTCCCATTGGTAATGGTAAAACCCCTTAGAGTGGCATTCTGTTCGGCATTGCGAAAGGCAACGCAAGAGCCATTGCGATTGCCATCGATAATGGTTTGGCTAATGTAGGTGCTGTCATTGGTAGTGGCCTCCAGACTACATACAGTGATGGATTTGCCAATGTAATCAATATTCTCGATGTATCTACCGGGATGTACCAATACCGTATCACCATTACTAGCAGCTTCTATGGCAGCTTGAATGGAGATGTATTGCTCGCTGCCATCTATTGCTACATTTAGCGTTACGGCAAAGCTCATGTGGTAAATGCCACCATTAGGGTTACCAATAACAGTCTCTTCATTGTTGCTCCAATCATCTTAGATCCTATCCTTTCTCTGTTATAATCTGTCATTCCCGCGTAGGATACTGTTAAAATGAGCAAGGGAGAGCGTAACCCTCCCTTGCAAATTAACATTACTTACTTCATCAGCATCATCTTCTTGGTGATGCTTCCTTCCTTGGTAGTCAGGCGATATTGATACAATCCGCTGGCTACCTTCCTGCCATACTTGTCAGTTCCGTTCCACACCACTTTGTGTGGTCCGCATACTTTGTTTTCATTTACCAGGGTCTTTACCAGTTGACCCTTCAGGTTGAAGATATCCAGCTTAACAATACCATCTGAGGCAATCTCATAGCTGATGGTAGTCTGCGGATTGAAGGGATTGGGGTAATTTGGCGATAAAGCGTTTTTGGAGATAATGGGGTTAAGCTCCGTTTCTGCTTTTATGGCAATCTCATAATGCCGAATGCCAAACTCACTCATAAGCTTCATGTCATTGGAATCCAGCCGGCAACGCTGCTTAAAGTTATCCACCTCCTTGGTATCAAAATAGAACACCAACTCGCAATCTTCCGGATTTATTACTTCATACTTATCCAGATACGCGCAAAGATCGGTATAATTGCCTTCAACCTTTACCGCGCCTTTGCATTCTCCATCCACATACAGGCCGATTTCAGACGGTAACACATCAAAACCGCTAAGGTCGATGAACATGGGGGTGTAATCAAGTTTCTCCACATACTCAAAAGCAGTTGCTATGGATCTTAGCTTGGGATCAACCGGGTGCTCATTACCCCAGGCGAAGCTACAATCATCAGTAACTGTTATTATCACCATATCGCCATAGTTTAGAGTTAAGTTCCCAGAGCTGACCTTCCAGAACCCATTGCCTTTAATGGCACTCCAATATTGCGTTCTGATCGAAGTTACTTTATCCAGAATGGAGGCAAGGGCAGTAAAGGGACTGGAGCTCTGAGGCAGGAAATAGCCAATCCAGTTTTCGTTTACCCCCGTAGAAGATCCAGCGGGATGGGCATATAGATTGATGACGGTATTGGGAGATTGTACAAAGCCAGAGCTTGGGATCTCAATAGCTTGAGTAACTCCAGGTTGGAGCTCTATCTTGTAACCAAGGACACTTCGTACGGGAGAGTCTCCGTTTAACAACAATCCTTCTTGGATATGCATAGACTCTGGTGGATTATTCCCATCTTTCCAAATCACTTGATCAAGGACATCAACATCCGTTATCGGGGCAAAGAAATTCTCAGCTATATCATAGCTTGGAGTGGTCCTGTTCAGCACCGGGAAGCTCATCCATTTCGGGGTTCCATTCGTTGGCATGGTATATACGTCACGAGTATGGTTCACTGCAGGATAGGCTCCAATATCAGCTGGAGTGCCGTCCTCATCAGTACCAACACCGGAATCAATACAAGGCGACATGGTGCTGGCTGTCCAGAGAGGCTGATAATAAGAGTCGAGCTGAGGATCCGAAGCCACAACCGGGTTGGATATTGAGAACACCTGATATGCGTTACCCTGTGTGTCAACATGGTTAGTAAGATCATTAAAGAAGCAGTTATTGATGGTCAGGCTTTCAGTGGCGTGGTTGGGATTTCCGGTATGACCACCCCATTCCACATCATAAGGAGAACAGTTGTGGAATATATTGTTTTCAATAGTATAGTCTGATCCTTTGAACAGCACTAATCCCGAACTTGTCAAGTTCAGAAGCGTGTTGTTGTTAAACTGGAAGTAATCAGGATTCTGAGGAGCCCCACCATAGTAATAGAGCTTTAAACCATAGGTCGTACCCTCGATCCCATCAATAACGTTATTGTTAAATTTCATACTACAGCGACCGGCATAATCATGGAAGTACACAGCGCCTTTATCTGAGAGTTTAAACGTGTTTCCGGTAATTTCAAAATCTGTGCTTGATGCCTCAAAATATGGCATGTTTTCATAAAAGAGGCAGATTGCGGGCTCAGAATAATAGCTGGTATCTGGATTAAACGTACAGTTCTCAATGGTAAGATTATTAATACCTCTACTTCCTGCTACCCATATGTCATTGGCTCTATTTTGACCAGAGTTACCAGTAAAGGTGCAATTATGAATCAGGATGTCTCCATTGTAATCATCACCATAGATCAAGATGGCACCAGCGGCGAAATATGCGGGAGGGCCAAAGCCCACAGCTGTCGATGTCCAGTTATCCGTAAACGTGCAGGATAGAAATGTTGCAGGCCCAAACAACGCAACTGCACCACCACCATTACCATTAGCCGCTGCGTTGTTGGTAAAAGTGCAATTCTCAAATCTGGGTGAGTTTAACTGATTTGAACCACCTTGAATGAATACAGCACCACCATATCCAGATGGATTATTGAATTGCATGTTGTATTCACCCTGCACCCTGTTATCATCGAAAGTACAATTTGAAACCAGAGGTGATGCCCCTTCAAGTAACATAATTGCAGGGCCATTATCATAACCATAACAATTATGGAATGTGAATCCATGAATTTGATCAGTATTGTTTATGCCGCTCCAATCCAACTTGATTGCATGCGAACCGCTCGTAAGTACTGGATTGCCAGATCCTAACAGGCGGACATGCTTGTTCGCCCAGGATAACTCATTCACACTATAGGTATCACTTGCGACTATTACTGTTCCTCCGTCAGCGACTAGATCTATCCCTTCCTGAATAGTAGAAGCTTGAGCAGGCACGTGGACTATAGTGGGATTTGCAAGCAGTAAAGACAGACCAATAATCATTGTAGCCAGAAAAAAGAACCTGCTTCATATTAACTCTTGGATGTTGATTCAAACAGGCTAAGCTGATACCGATTTTGAGCAGAGCTTGGGTGCGAGAGCTTGATACATTTCCCCTTTCGGATACATATCTTTTCCCATGTAGATCACATTCCATACTTATTCTGCTCATTGCCTTGGTTCCTGATTCTTTACTATGAGCATCTTGGGTGAAAAATGCTTTGTAAGACATTGTGTTCTCCTTTTGCCTTTCTTAAGCTAAAGCAAAGAGGGATCTTGCTCTGTTCGAGGTCTTTTCCTGTATCAGCTCAAGGTCTTTTCTGCAATAGCTGTTACTGCATTAACTAAAAAACCTCTGTGAATCTGTAAATCGTTAACGCCCAAAGACTATCTATGTATACGCAATGCCGATGCATAGGGAAAAAATCACGCATTCAGTCTGCAAAATTGCCATCACGGAAGTTCAGGGTGCCATACGGGATTTGTTGTGACCCGCAGCTGAGGAGCAGCAGCCTGAACTCCATGGTGGCCGGGCTTGGGTGTTATGAGGAACGAAGTAGGGGGTGTGATCTATGCTAAATAGTTGCTCACTAAGTTGTAACGTATGTTTTTGGTCAATACGCTACTGTAAGTATGCTTACGAACACTGGTATTCTGGGAGGCAGCTTGGGGCTTGATATCCAGATTCTGATGACATAGGCTGAGCTCACTTTGGGCCAGGGAGCTAGTGCCCAGACCGGGCTTTGCGGAAGGACTAACTAATATTCTCATGGGATACCTCCTGGGTTTCGATGTCGTGAAACTTTATATGTTGTTTGATGCATTTCTTATAGATGAGCTGGATTTCCCGGCAGCTGAGATGCTCTTGGGGCTGTGGGAGATCCGAATTCATGATGGCCGGACAGCCGGACTTGCAGAGCGGGAGCATATTGCACTGTGGACAATTCTGGCTCTCAAAGGGATTGAACTGGAGTTCTCTCAGATACTCTGCGTCTTGATAGATATCTTCATAGTTTTGCACATTGCCGATGATGAAAGACGGGTTTCCGATGAAATCCCAGCACTTGTAGCAATTTCCCAAAGGATCGATCACGAAGGCATTTTGGGTGCTATAGGTGCATCCCATGTTACACTGGGGCAGGTTCTCCACAGTGAAGCCGTGTCTGGCGGCCATGCGACTGAGCTTCAGCTTGCTTTCGATGAACCGGATAGGGCCGATGTAGCGTTCGGGATCGCTCTGCACATTGGCATTGCAGCGTTGGATATTAGCAAAATAGATGGAAGGCCTGAGATCGGGGGGTAGCGTGGCTTTGAGATCCGTAAAGAGATTATCCATGATCCCCTGGTTGTGCGTATCCACATTCACTCTCAGGACGATGTTGCCATACTCTGCCAAATTGGGCAGATTGGCCATGATATCGTCATAGGTGCCTTTCCCGTTGCGATAGATTCGCAGTTTGTCATGATAGTGTTTGGGGCCGTCCAGGCTCACCTGAAAACTCTTGATGATGGCGCGCTTGCGGATGCTATCCAAAGCTACGGCATCAAATAAGGTGCCATTGGTCACAAATGTATAATGCAGTTTGCCATTGCCGATCATCGAAGCGGTATCACGCGTGAAGGCGGCGATATCATGCAGGCAGAGAAAAGGTTCTCCACCATACCAGGCGACAGGAATCTCCTTTTGCGTGAGCTCGTGACTGCTGAGAATGAGTTCCCGGATTGCGTCATACACCTCAGGTTTCATGGTGATCGGGGTTTTGTCCTGATAACAATAGTCACACGCGCAGTTGCAGAGCAGAGTGGGGGGCAATCGTCAGATAAAAGCTGGGGAGCGGAATCTGCTTTTTTTCGAAGGCAGTCTTGAGCATCTTGGTCTCGTTAAGATTACGACGCACCAGAAATCCCATATCTAACCACAGTTCGAGCTCACCCAAAGCTTGGAAGTCACCTTTTTGATACTGCTCAAATTGCAGATGGTCAAGCTCTGCCAAAGCCCCGCTGTAGGAATTATACAGATATCTCCTGCCTTCCAGGCTGAGCTCCAGGTTAAACCGAGATTTCTTGAACATCATAGACTTTGGCTGCCAAATTCAACGATCAGGAATATGTGTTTCAGCAAACTTTCAGACTACAGGTAGTAAACGTAGCATTTACCGTTTTTCTTCACGATCACGTAGCCATCACCATGATATACTACCAGCAAGTCAGGATCATTTAGATTTCCGGTATATTCAGGATAAATAGTGCCGGTTCCATCATCTTTTGTGTTGCCAAACAGCACGGGCTGAAGTTGAGCATTGTTACTGTGCATACGATCAAAATTAGTTTTTTCATTTTCGTTACCTCTATGCATTAGTAAGCCCCGCCAAAAGTGTTTGTTCAGTTCGTTTGTAAGTGCATGATAAGAAAGAATATAAAGATATCTGGATAGAGCCCTGCCAAAGGCAGAACAATCCCCGGCTGCTCAGAAGATACCCTCCGGTATCGAATAGTCAATATACGCTGTAAGATATGAAACGCGGGCAGGGAGCAAACGAGAAAAGCTGTTGCCCGCATTTCTATCTTCTACACATTAGTAAAGCTTTTCATTTTTGTTTGTTCAGTTGGCGTGTAAATTGAAGACATGCAGTGAGATAGAACTTCTGGAAAGTGAGCTTTGTTTCTATCGGATTCAGTAGTAATCTGAGTCATCCACAGATTGGGTAAGCAAAACCTAAAGAATCATCTGATCATAAGCATTATCTCATTCATGGTCAGGCTGCATTTTCCACTCTCAACCGGTAGCACGTCCAGAATGTTTTCGTCCACTGTGCCCATCATGTTTAGCTGCTTGGAAGAGAGGATGCGGATGGAATTACCCTGGTTTATCCTGATTTGGATGGTGAACATCGCGGGCAGGGATGGCTCCGAAAAATCGAAGATATAGACCTCAAACTTCATATTACTGAGCATGCTGATGCCCAGTCGCTGGCCTGCTTGAGGTTTTGCAGAGTTGCTTTTGACTTCTTCCAAGACTCCTTTGGGACAGTATTTATTGAGCTTGTGCAGGGCGTTTTTCTCGGCGTGTTCGATCAGGGTTTTGA
>JAJOKA010000017.1 GCA_021206555.1 Candidatus Cloacimonadota bacterium
CATTGCTTTGGGGCATTGCTTCGCTGAGTTCTCGCATGCGGGTTCTCAGGCTATCCGGTCGCGCTGTCTCGTCCTCAGGGCTTACTTCTCTGATCGCCGCACTTTGCTTTCTTTCAAACAGTTGTGGTGTTTTCAACCAGCCTTGACGATGCGCGTTGAGCAGAATCGAGCCCAAGACTGACACAAAGATCACGATGCCGACTGTCCAGAGGAAGTTTGTGGAGAGCATTATCTTCTTTTCTATGAGGTTTTTACGGGGAGTAAATTCTTTTTTCGTATGCTCCGGCATCATGATCCTGAATTCTGCCATTACAGCGCTCACATCCGCTTCCAGATAGCGCGCGTAGTTATAGATCATGGCCTTCACGATACCATATTCTCCGATCTCGAAGAACTTGTTTGCCTCCAGAGCTTTGATCTGATTCTCGGAAAAGCGCAGATCCTGCCAGATAGTATCGTAGCTGATCCCACGCTTGAGCCTCAGTTCCAGGAGGTGCTTGCCTAAGCTTTCCACTCGTAAACCCCTGTAAACGCAACTGATACACTTCCGCTCAGCAGCAGATCGTCGGTTGCTCTCTGATACGAGATGCCAATCTCACCCCCCGGGCACACGCACCAGGACTTCATCCTCCAGTAAGCCTTTTCTGATCCCGGAATACACGGTGCAAGCTGCTCCCGTGCCACAGGCCAGAGTAGCCCCACAGGCATGTTCCCATATCTTCATCTCGATCTCACGGTCACTGATGACCCTCGCAAAATGGGCATTCACCGGTGCTTTGAAGGCGGAGTGATGCTCCAGATAGGCCCCATATTGCAGCTGCGGATTTGCCTCCAGATCCTCCATCCACACCACAAAATGCGGATTGCCAATATCCAGAAGATCCCCACACAATGGGCTTACTTCCATATCCTGCCTGAGCAGTTTAGCAGAACCGAGATTAACCTGAATGATCCCCTCAGAGGGCAGGATAGAAGCGGCTTTGATCCCGCTGTCCGTCTTGATCTTTAGCGATGTCCTGGACAGATGCTCAGAAACAAGTTTACTCACACAACGTAGCGCGCTACCACACATCTCGGCCCTCGAGCCATCGGAATTGTAGATAATCATCTGGGCATCAGCTTCTTCGCTTCTATCCAGGATCACCCAACCCATCTGCCCCCACAGAGAAGTGTCTGAGACAGATCCGACGTGCCAATTCCGCAAAAGGAAGCTCGGGCAGTTGAGAGCTGAAGGCATCAAGGATCACAAAGTCATTGCCCTGTGCCTGCATCTTGATGAAGGGAATCAGCACAATAATTCTCCGATCACTTCGGTAAAGCTATACACCCCTTTTTTGCCGGCAAATCCATCCGGCAGCAGCAATGGCGCCCATGGCGAAGGTGCTGCGCGAGCGCACAGTGTGGATCAGTTCGATGCTATCTGCCGCGCTGTCAAAGCTTAAGGCATGAGTGCCGGGGATTTGGCCCCCACGGATGCTGGCAAAATGCAGTTCATGGGCTTGCGGTTTGCGTTCAAGCTTGTCATACACCACTTCGCTTTTGCGGCTGCTGTGTTCCAGGATCAATCTGGCAAGTTCGATGGCCGTTCCGGATGGGCTGTCTGCCTTTTGGGCATGGTGTTTTTCCCAGGCCAGAAGGTCATATTCCTCAAAGCGGTCAAAGATCTCCACCGCGCTTTGCAGCACTCTGGAAAAGAGGTTCAGGCCCAGCGAGAAGTTCGCTCCATAGACCATCCCCATGTCCCTTTGCAAAGCCATGTCCCTTAGCCGGGGCAGCTCATTGTTCCAACCGGTGGTTCCGATCACGCAGGTCTGCCCAAGCTTGATGAGGGTTTCCAGATTGCTGACCACCACTGAGGGATGGCTAAAGTCTATCGCAACATCAGCAGCGCCAAGGCTCTCTTTCGTGATTTCTGAGTGCAGGTCAGGGCAATTGGGATCGATGATGCTCACCACCCGGCAATCCTTTTCCGGAGCCAGTTGCTCGATCATTTTCCCCATTTTTCCATAGCCGATGATGCAGATCTTGGTCATTTATGCCTCGCTGTAACTAAGGATCAGTTCATGGATAAAGTCCGTGCCCAGGCGCAGTTGTTCCAGCTCGATGCATTCATCCACGGTGTGCACATTGTCCATGCCGGTGCCGGTGATAATCACAGGAATCCCGCTTGCGGAGAGGATGTTGGCATCACTGCCACCTCCGCCTTTGTCTGTGGTAAAGGGAATATCCAGCTTGCGCAGGGCTTGTTGGGCTAATTGCACAACCGGAGTGTTTTCGGCAATGCTGAAGGACATATATTCTGAGTTACAGCTATAGTCCAGTCTTGCTCCCTGGCTTTCATAGCGGGCCACCGTGCTGCGAATGGCAGCCTCGATATCCTGACAGACGCGTTCCAGCTTGGCCGGATTGTGGCTGCGCGCTTCGCCTTTGATCATCACTTTGTTGGGCACGATGTTCGTGGCTTCTCCCCCACTGATGATGCCCACATTGCAGGTGGTTTCAAAGTCAATGCGCCCCAAGGGCATAGCGGCGATGGCTTCGGATGCGATGCGGATGGCATTCAGGCCCTTTTCGGGCTCCACTCCGGCGTGGGCTTCCTTGCCGTAAAATACTGCCTTAAAAGAGTTTTGCGAAGGAGCTCCCACGATCAGTTCTCCCACGCGATGCGTATCCAGAGCGTATCCAAAGGCGGACTTCAGCTTGCTTTTGTCGAAGTATTTTGCGCCCAAAAGACCGATCTCCTCGCTGATAGTAAAGAGAATCTCCACCGGTGCGTGAGCTATACCATTGTCTTTGAGACGCTTCAGGGCAATCATGATCTCGGCGATGCCGGATTTGTCGTCCGAGCCCAAAATCGTGGTGCCGTCGGTGACGATTTTGTCGCCCACGATTTTTGGCCTTGATCCCCTTGCCGGGGGTGACAGTATCCACGTGAGCACAGAGCAGAAGCGGAGCTTTGTCTATGCTTCCGGGAAAGATGGTGTGCAGGTTTCCGGCGTTCCCTCCGGTTTTTTGGTGGGCATCGTCTTCTTCTACCTCACAGCCAAGTTCTTCAAGATCAAGCTTTTAGCGCGTCGATCATGCCGCGTTCATTCTTGGATTCACTATCGATGGCAACCAGCCTCAGGAAATAGCTAATCACGTCGTTTTGCATGAGACTCCTCAATATGATTGTATTTTGGGACACTGTGACAGTCCTGCTTTTTTTGTCAATTCAGATTTTCGCCCTCTCCCTGCCCCGGTCTCGTCCCGGGTTCTTCAGCTCGAGTTTGGCTCTCGCTTACCCCATGATCCCCTCTTATTATGAGGTGAGTATGAGGTAAACAAGTACAAAAAGTAAGCTGAGCAAGCCGGCTTGAGATGGGTGCCCGAGATTCTAACCGCCCTGTAATTTAGCCTTTTAGGACTATGACAAAGCTCTCAGCCTTTGCCTTCCTTGCTTTTTTGAGTTATTGGAATATACTATTTGTAGATAACTTCCAAAACACCAACCCAGTGAGTTGCACTAAGCTCATGAAAGGAGAAAGTATGAAAAGATATCTGATCCTAATGATCGCCCTGCTGGTCATTGCCGGCCTGCAAGCAGAAACCTGGAAACTAGATTCAAATATGTCGCTCACCCTGTCCCAAAGCGCTTTCAGCGACTCCTGGGTGGGCACCGAACTGAGCAATATCACCTGGGTGGCAAACTCCACCACGACTGCCGAAAGGCAACTCAAAAGCTGGCTGCAAAACAAGAATACGCTCAAGCTGGCTTTCGGACAAACACACAATCAGAAGACTCGCCTGGACGCGAATATGAATCCCGAAAAGTACTGGGAACATCCGGAGAAATCTACTGATAAGATAGATTTTGAGAGCATGTTTCGCTTCACCACGCAGGGCTGGGTGGATCCCTTCCTCGCCGGACGCTTCGAATCCCAATTTTTGGATCTCACGCAAGCAGAAACGCGCATCGTGAACCCCATGCTCTTCACAGAGATCGCCGGTATCATCCGCAGCTTCATCGATGAGAAAACCGTCTCTTTACCACGCGTTTGGGTGCCGCCTTCCGTGAAAAGATTGATCGGGAAGTGATTACGCTCACGGGCAAAGAAACTCAAACCACCGTTGATGGCGGTCTGGAAATGGTCTCTGAATACAAGCAGAAGATCCAGATGCCCTTGCAGATGGACTTCCGCAGTCGCCTGCAACTCTATCAGGCTCTCTTCAATTCAAAATCCGACGAGCTCAATGAAGACTGGAAATCCACCGATATGGTTTGGGAAAACGTCCTGACCACAAAGCTTTTTGGCTTGGTGAGCGCTAACCTCATCTTCGAACTGCGTTATGACAAAGAACAAGTGGCTGAATTGCAGTGGAAAGAAATGCTGGGACTGGGTCTTAGCTATACTCTGTTCTAAGCCCTCTTCGACTCGGAGGCATCCTTTGGAGTTAATGCCGCTTTATTTGTACATCCCAGCCTATAAATAAAGCGGCTACAGCTCTGTCCTGAAAAGCCCTATGTCTTTGTGCGGCATTGACTTCAAACAGCGGGACATGGAGAATATGGAGTGATTTGCATGCTTGCTGCTCGAAGTCGAAAGCGCTGTGTCATCCCCGGCTCCGATGCAAGCTTGAGAGATGAGCGTAGATGGCTTGGCTTCAATGAATTGGGATGGCGCTTACAAACCGAGGAGGGGCAATCTCAGGGCTGCTGCAAAAGATCCATGATATAGGGATCGATGAGCCTGTCCAGAGTCCGCGCTCTTCGTTGCAGATTGATCTTTTCTGCGGCGTTTGCGGAACCCCAGATATTGCCGATATAGAAGCTTGATCCTGCTAAAGAGAGAGAAAGCGCAGCGATGGGAAGACCATTGTCCTGAAGTTCCCAAGCAGTCGCGATGATCGCGGCATTCATCAGAAAGGCGGATAGCGCGGTCTGATACATGCCGTTATACGCGTATCCCAAACCGGGAATCACGGCCAGTGAGCCGGCCAGGAAGGGTTTCTTTTGTGGCATCCGGCGTAACTGCTGAAGCGTTTGCGCAAGCTCAGGATTGGCACTACGGGCAATGCTTTCATCTGCCCTATCCCACTGTCCCAGATACATGTGACTGATAGCCTTTGCCGTTTGAGCTGAGGGATAGTTCATGGCCGCGCTAATAGCGATAAGAAATTGCCGATCTAAAATGTAAGAGTATGTGACCAGGGCATTTGCGGATTCTGTATCCAGCTCCGGTAATGCGCGGAGATAGCTTCTGGTAAGATCCTGTTTGCCGTGAGCAAAAGAGATCGCCACTATCTTCTGCGCGGCAGCCAGAGAATCCTCACGGCTTTGGGCCATGGTGGCACGATACTGCAATTGCTCATAGATGGCCAGTTCCGGGATCGGAGTAGCCAGCCTGAGCTCATCAAACATTCCCCCAAGGGAAGACCAGAGAAACAGGCTAAAGACAGCTGTCAGCAGTAAATAGCGGCCACTAATTCGGGGGATCATAATGAAAATCCCTTTCCCCGATGCTGAGCGTTGGATAGAGCCGGGTATCCATGCCACAACGCATGAGCCGATCCGCGGTCATCAGAATCCCCTTGATCAGGCCGTGGGTGGCAATGCTCTGTTTAGAATAGGCTGAGCAGGATGGAAACATATTGCATCGGTCTCCGTCAATGGGAGATATGATGTTTTCATAGACTTTGAACGCAAAGTCCATGGTTGCGCCAGGATCAGCTTCCTCTGTGCCTGTTGATGAGCGTGATTCTCCACTGCTGCCAAGGGCATAAATAGCAGGATAACAAGACTTAATGCGCACAGATACAAGTATTTACGGCAAATATCACTCATTACTTGACGAGCCGATACCGGATGCCAGGTAGAACGCGATCCAAGCTGCCCAACCGACTCCGGCGAACACCAGGTTGCGAGTTCTGGCCTTCTTGGTATAAGCCAGTTCATAGCTCATCGCGTAGGTCTCGCCTTTGGTCTCTTCGAGCTCCAGCATCACGTGCGCCGGTGGTTTGGGACTGCTGAGAGCGGCAAAAGCCACTCCAAATATGCCACAAGCTGCGCCACCGCAGATATACAGGGGGTTACCCTTGGCATCTCTCTCACCATCGGCTTTGCCCTGCGCTTTGGTATATTCACTTTTTACAGCTTCAGGCTCCGGGAACAGCTCTTCAGGGCTGGTCTGACTAAACAAAAAAGTAGCGGGAAGCAGCAGGATCAATAAGAACGCGACCGCTTTTTCAATCATGTGATTCAGCATTTTCGCCTCCATATATATATTTGAGAAACCGCTTAGCCGGAATCAATATTATTGTCAAGCAGAATCTAGCTTAGCGTAACTTAAATACAGCCGTGAGGGTTACGCTGATGCTCTTGTTTCTGGTACCGGTGTTATAGATCCCATAATCTGAGACATCAGTGGAATATGGCTCGGTGATCTGGAACACTCCGGCTCTGGCTTCCTGCATCTTGCCCAGCTTGGTTTTGGCGGAACCTGAGATCTCGGTGGCTCTGGCCAAGGCATCTTTGGTGGCCTCAGAGAGCAGCTGTTGCTTTAGCTCCGGCAATTGGGTATAGAGGTATTCCAGATGGTGATTATTCAGCACCATGCCCCGATCCGCGATGAAATTTGGATCCAGAGAGAGCTCACCGATCTTATCCAGATTCTTGGAAATGATGGTGATGCCTTGATTCAGAGTATATCCGGTCATATTCCCATAGTTGTCGTGGCGGGTATAGCTGGTGACGGGTTGCACGGTCTGGTCGCTTTCGGGGATTCCTTGCTGCACGAGATAGGCCTGGAAGGCTTTGAGATCATTGCTCATGGCCTTATAGCCACTGCCGAGTTCTGTGCTTCCCACGTTTTTCTGAAAACTGACGTTCCATTTAACGAGGTCGGATTCGAAGAGTTTGCTGGCATAGCCCACCACGCGCAGGCTGGTGGAGGCTTGACGGCTCTGCCAGAAGAACAGACCGAAGATGCTGATGCCGATGATAAAGGCGATGCCCAGCACAGCCCATTGATTTTTGGATTCTTTCATCCAGATCAGTACTCCCAATACGGCCAGTACCAGTAAGAGGATCACGAAGTATGGCATTTCTTATCTCCTTGTATATATTGTGTTTAGATTACAATAAACCCCAGCGTCGGCGCAAAAAAGAGCTCCACGCAAAAGATCAGGATGAAGAGGCTGATGATGTACCACTTGCGATATAGGGCATATTCATTCCGCTCAATGCGTTCGGAGCTTTGCGCGGGGACAGGGCTGAAGAAATCTGCGTCATAGATCATTCTGCCCCGGCTTTCGCTACTGATGTATTGTAAAAGGGGCAGATTGAAGTCAAAATCACGATCTTCCACCTGTTGCGCGTCGATGCTGAAGCGACCACTGCTCTTGTTTCCGCCTTCAGATATCTCAAAGCGATACTCTCCGGGTTCCGTGAGCCTGCTCACAAAGCTATACTCGCTGCCATCGCGGGTCATGAAGTCCTTGGCAACTTCCTTGCCATCAGCATTCAGGATCAGGATTTGCGGGTTCCCATCCAGGCTTTCGGAGCGGATGTCGTCTTCGGCTCTGAGGCGGATGCGAATCTCTTCCCCACCCAGATAGCTGCTTTTGTAGATGGCGGAAATGAGCCCAAGGCCTTGTTGCTCAGCCAGGTGAGGCTGTTTACGATCATCTTTTGATAGCCGCTATCCGGGCTTTGCATCTGCCAGCGCCAGAGATTGAGGAAGCTTAGGCCCAAGGCCCGGGACTTCCCGTTTTGGGACACCACAATGGCCGGGGATTTCTGTGGATTGTTCATCGTGGCCAAAACCTCAGTATTCTGCGCGGCAGTTACGTAGTAATAATCCAAAGGAGGCAGTTTGGAGACTTCGGTGATCAATTCACTGAGCATGGGATACTGGTTTGCCACGCTGTTCAGGGTCACAAATCCCTGATATGTACTGATGATATTGGAGCGGTTGATGGGCAAGAGATCGGAGAGCTCTGTGGGCGGTAAACCCTGGAACAGGATGCCTGTACCGCGCTCAATGGCTCTGCGGATAAAAGGCCTGAGTAGCGCTGTCCGGCCTCAGATTGCCGTTGTTGATCAGCACGATCACTGCCGGATTGGGCGCGCCATCCATCGTGGCATGGCTTTCGCCCCGGAATAGCCTTCCCTCACGAATCTGGTAGGCTGAGCTGTCCCAGCGCGGATTGGTGGCGATGGCATCGATGATGAACTTATTGTCCCACGCCGGAGAATCCGAAAACACCATAATGTGTTCTTTCTCAGAAAGCACTTCGATAGCTCCTGGCAGGCTGTTATTGCCCAGGCGCTGCTCTTTTTCCAGAGGCTGGATCTCCACGCGATAGCGGTAGAAACCGGTGTTGCCAAAGCGGTGCGTGAAATCCACATTTGCTTCGGTATCAGGGCTCAGCTGCACAGACTGACTGCCGATTCTGCTATCGCCAAGATAGAGATTGATCGCAGCTGGGCCTTCATAGCCGGTGGCTCGGGCACGCACCCGAAACACGCTGGCTTCATTGCGGTAGGCATAGCGATTGGCGTTTACGGATACTATCTCCAGATCAGGTATGACCCGGATGGTGGAATCGGCCAAAGCGTGGATGGGAACTCCCAACGGCTGATGATCCCATATTCTTCATCCCGTAACCAACCGTCGGAAGCCAGAACGATCGCCTGATAGTCACTCAGCTTTTCTTTCTCGCTGAGTTCACGCAAGGCTTTGGCCAAAAGGCTATTATCGTCTGCACCTTCCAGTCCGTTGGCAAAGCTATGGCTGATCACCTTGTAGCCGGCATCCTTGTATTTCTTGTTCAGGGTGTCAGCCATCCCCTTCAAGAAGTCCCTTTTACTGCGTCCATCGCGCGTAAGCTCCATCGAGCGTGAGCTATCCTGCAAGAAGAGCACTTTGGGTGCATCGCGATGGCGCAGAGTGAAATAGAGAATGGGACTGAGCAAGATCATAAACAGGATGAAGAGCATCACAAAACGGAGAGAAGCCAGCAGGATTCTGCGCTGTCCGGACAGCTCCGGTTGGGTGCGATGGTAGTAATACACGGATAGCAAGAGAGCAAATACAAGGGCGATGAAGTATTGCATCAGAACCAAAATCTCAGACTGGTGGCCAAAGAAACTCCTTTGGACTTGTATCCAGGAAGGATACTGTTATAGGTTTGAATGGCAATAGCAAACTCGTGCAGTTTTGCTGTTGATCCCCAATGGAATATGATGTTTTGAGCGGAGTAACGCTATTGGGGAAAGCGATGCCAAAGCTAAGCGGAAGAAAGGGTGCCGGAGAAATAGCTGCGGCACAGGAAACACGCCCTCTGGAACTGGTGACAGCGGACTCTTCAAAGCCCTGAACCCAATCTGCCGAAACATCCATGAAACCGAGGTCATATTTGGCCGCCAGCCTCAGTTCCGGAAGCAAAGCTGTGCTATAGGCTGAGATCTCTTCCGTGCTCTGGCTTTGAGTGTAGAAATCGTCCTGAATGCTTGCCGCAAAGAGGCTGTCGATGGTTATGTGATAGCTGCGTTCTTCATTGGTGCCCAGCCACCTGATGCCGCCAAAGAGATTATCCACCGTGAGCCCTGCTTCCAAACCCGGCATAAGCTCGCTATACAGTCCCAGCATGGATTTGAAGCCGGTACCGAAGGTGGAGCTGCGCAAGACCATTTCCTGACGCGCGCTGGTTCCCCCATCTTCATCGGTGGAGAGCGATGCGCTAAAGTGTTCTGTGCTCAGATTGGCCAAACCGACCAACAGGCTCACGGAAAATCCGGCTTTGATCTCCGGCATGCCATCGGGCAGAAAAGGCACGCTGAAATCCCCAGCGCCATAGCTGAGGTCGGAATAAGCCAGGGCTGACACATTGTTCGAGGCCTTACTAAAGCTGTAACTATCAAGGATGTTGCCATACAAGGCCAAGCGCAAAATGTCTTCCTGCGCTTCAGCTTTGGCAAAAAAGCGGGTGGAACTGGACAGGGCAGTATTACCGATGGTAAAGCCAAAATGGCTGATGGAGGCCTCGGAGCTTGCGCTTAGTTTGCCTTTCACATCGCGCAGCAGACGTTCTTTGTCTGCCACATGAAGAGTATCACGCGTCACAAAATAGTTATAGGTATCCAGATCCAAAGCGTTGTTTGATGCCGTGATGGCAGAATTCACCCCCGGTAGCCAGAGATCCGTAAAGGAGGAAACCTTCAAGCGCGCGGGATTCCAGTAGTTAGCCTCTACTCCTTGAGAGCGTAACATGTAGCTATCAGCGAAGAAGATGGATTTGGCAGTGGGCATAGCAAGCATCAGGCTCAGGCCCAAGCCAAACAGAGCAAGAATCAATAGCTTTTTCATCTCATTCCTCCACTCTGATCTTGGCTGTAATGCTGCCTTTGAGGGCGATGAAGTCCGAGGTAGTGGCTGTAATCACCACTTCGCCATTGGACTCCATGAAGCTGAAGACCCATTTGAGATAGACTTCAGAATCAGCAAAGAAGAGCAATTCATTGCGATTCAGCGAGATGTCCGGCAGCTGTACCCAAGGCGCGTTGTGCGATCCGATCGGGATTGCCGCGCTCTTCACAAAGGCATAAGTATCAGGATTTGAGGGATCTATGTCCGCGGTGGAGCCTAAGTATGCAAAGGCCTGACCTCCGATGGGAATGGTATTCTTCACATGCATCTCCAGGCCTGCGTCCATCAGGTTTTTGGTGATGTGCTCGCGGTTATCCTCGGAGATATCGATCTTGATTGCGTTTTGCAGCTCGATGGGGTATTCATGCACCGCAAAAACGGAAGGGAGCTTCGATGATATAACTCGCGGTAATCTCATCATTGACGTTCAAAAAGCCGATCCCGGAGGAATCATCGATCAAAAACTTGGCCTGCACGAGCTCGATGTGATGGGGGCATGGATCTGCATCAGATCACTGATATTCTCGTGAATAACAATGCTTTTGATCCCCGGGCCATTCGCCACCGCAGCAGGAATGATATAGTTTTGACCGCTTTCATCCAGAATCTGAACCCGAACCACCTGATCATCGCGTCGAGCTTCGAACCATCCTGAAAACTCGCAGCTGAAGCCCAGTTCATTGATCAGATTGATGACGATATTGGCCTCGCTGAGCGTGATGGCATTATCGATGCCATAGGGATAAGCCACATCCAGGCTTGCGGCAGGATCGGCAGCCTCGAGCACCATGTGAGAGATATGCCCCTCAAAATAGCTAAACTCAAGCCTGTTCTGCATCTGCAGACTGATGTTCGCTATCTGGCTACCATCCGGATGAGCTCCTGCGGCAAAGATGGTCACGCGGATCGAATCCAGGATTTCGCCACTGCCCTCTGTCCCAATCCGATAGCCATTGAGATCCGCTGCTTCCCACTCCGAGCCGGAATAACTAAGTTGCAACAATCTCCGGTGGCATCCCGGATATCCGAAACTAATGACATTGCCTCCACTTCAGCGCTCACAGAAGAGAAGCGATAGCGCAACTGACCTGCTCGTAATTCCCCATAACTGAGCTGTACCTTATTGTCGCTATCTTGCAGGGGTATCATCACTTGCGGGTTGTCCCCCATCAGGATCGGAACATTGGAGATATCCACATCGGGAGTCATACCCACAGAGAAGATCTCCTCTGTGCTCAGCTCTCCGGTATTGATGATTTGCAAGATATCGTTTTGATCCGTGACGATGTGCACGCTGTCCACCAAATCGGACACGTAGTAATGCTCGTTGATCAAAGGAATCCTAAAATCCACATCCCACACGGGCAGTGAAAACTCCTTGATCTCACAAGCGCTGATCAGCAGCAACACACACAAGAAACTAAGCATCAGATACTTCATGGTTCCTTCCTTCGGGATTCTGAATCGAAAACCTCTTGTCTTAAGGTGCAATATTCATGCCCAATCATATTCTTTTTTTCATCCCTGATCCAACACCCGGCATCCGTGAGCACGCAGCAATTGTCGCTCTGACGCATCCAGTTTCTCCCGTTTATCAGGATGCTTGCGCAGTTCCCTGATCAGGATTTCCTGTTTCACCAATTCCCCAAAGGAGGGATGATATGGCCCGGCCAAGACCTCTGTGGGATCGATATTGGAGGGCAGGCCATACTTGATGATCTTCACGCGGGTCAAGCGACAGAGCTCATAGTAATCGGCACAAATGCTGATCGCTTCCGTCAGGCTCAAGGGCTGATATTCTCCCTTTTGATAGAGCTCAGCCAATGGTGTGCCCTTGATCACCACCAGGGGATAAAGCCTCAGGAATTGCGGTTTCACCAGGTTCAGCATTACATTATTCAGGATAGCGCTTTCTTCGGAAGCTCCGGGTAAGCCCGGCATCAGTTGCAAGCCCAGCTTGAAGCCTGCCATCTTGATCATCATGCACGCTTTGTAAGCCTGATCTGCACTGTAGCCCCGACCACTTGCCTTCAACACCTGGTCATGCCAATCCTGAATCCCCAGCTCAATGGTGCGCACCCTGAACTTCTTGCAATGCTTGAGGATAGCTTTGTCAATATACAAGGGATGCGTGGAGACACGGATGCTCGTTTGTGCGTCTACTACGGACAGGATCGCGCTCAGGATGTGCTCCCTTTCGCTTTCAGGCAGAGCGGAGAAGCTCCCGCCATAGAAGGCGATCTCTTTGTTCACAAGGGGATTGCGCCGGATAAAAGCCTGCACCTGAACCAGAGCATCATCAAGATCAAAGGCAGAGGCTCCGCTGATCTTGCTCTGATCGCAATAGATACAATGGCCGGGACAGCCCTGCATCGGGATAAAGAGAGGATAGATCAGACTTTTATCCGGCTTGTTCATTTATTCAGGTTTGGCGATCTTCATCGGACGCGCGATATAGCTGGTGTGCAAAAGCTTTTTGGCTTTTTCGCTATTGGGAGCGCCCAGATATTCTTTATAGAGATTTTGGATGGATTCATTGTTGTGAGATTCCCGGCGCACGCAGCCTTCATCTTCCTTGTAAAGGCCTTTGGCACGAGCCATGCGCACCCTGTTTGTGGAGCGATAAGGTTGTCCGCCACCTCCCACGCAGCCACCGGTGCATGCCATCACTTCCACAAAGTGATAGGGAGGCTCTTTGCCGGCCTCTTTAGCCTCGCGAATCTCGTTCATGAGCTTGCTTACATTCCCCCAAGCCGGAGGCTACTCCGATGCGGATTTCTTTGCCCAAGATATCGATCTTGCCTTTCTTGATGCCCTTGCCGCCACGCACAAAGTCTATCTTGGGATCCGGCAATTCGTTGCCTGTAGCCAGGAAATATGCCGTTCTCAAGGCTGCTTCCATCACGCCACCGGTAGCTCCGAAGATCGTTCCAGCTCCGCTGTATTCGCCCAAAGGATTATCCGCCACACCATCTTCCAGCTTGGCCAGGTCGATGCCACGGGTCTTCAGCATCCGTGCCAATTCCCGCGTGGTGATCGTGAGATCCACATCCTTGTGCCCCGAAGCATACATGTCGTCCATACGCACAATCTCATATTTCTTTGCCGTGCATGGCATTACCGATACCAGGAAGATTTTGTCCGGATCAATCCCCAGCTTCTCTGCCCAATAGGTTTTTACCATTGTCCCCACCATCTGATGCGGGCTTTTGGAGGAAGAGAACTGAGGGATGAGATCGCTGTGAAACTTCTCCAAAAAGTCCACCCAGGATGGGCAGCAGGTAGTGATCAGCGGGAACTTTTCGGGATGCTCTTTGAAGAGATGCACAAATTCGGATGCTTCTTCCATGATTGTGAGATCTGCTCCGAAATTGGTGTCAAACACATATTTAAAACCCAATTCGCGCAGAGCGGTGTACATCTTGCCTTTCACGTTGGTGCCGGGTTTGAGGCCAAATTCTCTCCCAAAGCCACTCTGACAGCAGGCGCTTCCTGGGCGACCAAAACCAGGTCAGGATTATCCAGCGCGGCCCAAAGCTCATCCGAATCATCTGTTTCATAAATTGCTGCCACCGGGCAGTGCGCGCTGCATTGACCGCATTTCACGCATTCGCTTTCTTCCAAAAGACGACCAAAAGTTGGCCCCACAAAAGTCTCAAAACCGCGATCGCTATTTTCCAGAGCGTGCACGTCCTGAATCTCGTTGCACACATAGGTGCAACGGCCACAACTGACGCAATAGGAAGGATCCAGCGTGATCGAAAGCGAGGATTCATCACGCCCTTTGTATTTACGGCGTACTTTCTTCAGATGCATGTGGCGGATCGCCAGTTCCTGCGCCAGATCCTGCAATTCGCAGCGACCGTTTTTGATGCACTCTGGGCAGTTATTGGGATGATTGGAGAGGATGATCTCCAAAGCTTCACGCCGTAAATCCAACAGCTTTTTGCCGGTGGTCTGGATCTGCATGCCATCTTCGCAAGGAGTGGAGCAGGCGCGCACCGCCTTGCCGTTTATTTCCACCATGCACACTCCGCAATTGCCAAAAGCGGGCAGATCTTCGTGATAACAAAGATGCGGTACCTTGTAGCCGGCCTTGGTGCAGGCATGCAAGACTTGGTACTCTTCAGCACCTTCGTGGCTTTACCATTGATATAGACTGTGATCATATTCTCTCCCAAGCAGGATTTTATTTTAAATACCACTCTCGGAAGCATAGCGTATTGTGTCAAGCATTGCGTGAGGGGGGAGGAGTTTTAGGGTTTTAGGGTTTTAGGGTTTTCTGCCACCTTCAACCTTCAACCTTCAACCTTCAACCTTCAACCTGCCACCTATTTCAGCTCTGCTTCACCTCATGTTCTTCTCATCTCATGAAGAAACTATGAGGTAAACCAAGGCTAAAGAGGAGCAAAAAAACCCGGATCCCAATCACCATGGAATCCGGGGTTTTGTTCACAGATTCAGGCTAAAGCGTTCCGGCCTCATTCGTTGGCTGGAACAGCAGATTTATCAGGCACCATACCACGGTGAGTTTGCTTTTGTCAAATTTCAGATAGTCCTGGGCCGCTTTGGTGATCATCTTGCGATCAATCCTGGCATAGCGAGCGGGATGATCCAGGAATGAATCCAGCTTCACCGGGCTGAATTTGTTCTCGGTCATGCGGGAAAGCCAATAGCGGTTTTGGGGCGATGCTTTCTTCATAGCGTTTTTCGAGCACGGCTTTGCTGGAAACGATGTAGCGTTCGTCAAAGGTGCCGGCGCGGATGCTGTCGATGGTGGCAAAGATGGCGCTATTCAGTTCATCCACCCGCTCGGGTGAGCAGCTCATCCAGATGGTCACCATGAATTGGGATTTGGGGTGATCGATGTATTGTGGCCAGGCCTGAATGGCATAGACACCGCTCATCCGCTCCCGGATATTCTCACGCAGCTTCTCATTGAGCACATTGATCATGGCACTCATGGCCACTTTGTTGTCGTCGCTCAATTTAAAGGCATCCGTGGTGGCATGGGCCACATAGGCGCTTTCACTGCTGCCTTTGGCAAAGCGGACTTCCTGTCTTCCGGAGAAGGGACGGATTCCGGCATCGGTGATCCTGGTTTTTTTGCCTTTAGCGGGCAGATTGGCCAGATAGATCTTGCAATACTCTTCCAGGATGGCTTCATCAAAGTTTCCCACGAAGAAGAAGGTGAATCCTGTGTAGTCACCAAAACGCTGTTGATAGAGGCTTTGCAAGTTCTCGATGCGCATCCGGTTCAGATGCCCTACTCTTAGTGGCGCGTACATGGGATGGCCGGCATAAAGCAGGGTCTGCAAAGAATCAGAGAATACGCTTTCAGGATTGTTTTCGGCATTTTCCAGCCAGGGCTTCATGCGTCCGATGAAGGCTGCCAGGCTTCTTTGCTCAAAACGGGCATTGGTGGCATTTTGATAGATCAATTGGAAAAGCGTCTCCAAATCTCGGGGTGAAGCCGAGCCATTGAAGGTGTCATAATAGGTCTCCAAGCCCATATTCACTCTGGCAATTTTCCCGGCCAGCATGCGGGTAAGCGTGTTGT
>JAJOKA010000195.1 GCA_021206555.1 Candidatus Cloacimonadota bacterium
GTAGCTGAGCCCGCAGATACACAAAGCTGCCGATTGCTGTGGCTGATGCTGCTGAGACGCGGATCGTTTCCTTTGAAGGACGAAAAGAGCAGCATCGAGAGCGAAACCACTCCGGCCAAAACTCTTGTACTCAATGCTTCCAGCATCCAAGCTCCTTCTTATGTAATGGGGATGATGCGCTCCACCACAGGAGCAAGGGCAAAGGCTACTCTCAGCATTCCGTTGATGTAGCTGACCTGGGGCTTATCCTTATCCAAAGCTATCTCGGGGAAGAAGATGCGGCGCTCGAAATGGCCGGTCTCGATCTCCATATTGTAATAGCTGATCGGGCAATTGGTGGAAGGAAAGCTCCTGCTGCCACTGATGCGCAGGTATTCCGGGCTCACGGAGATGGATATCTCGTCCTTTTCCACTCCGGCCAGCTCTGCCACCACGATCCAGTGCGTATCGGTCTGAAACACATCACACTTGGGATGCCAGGATTCATCGATGGCTTCTTCCAAAGCGTTGGGGCTATTGGTGAGGCTATTCACCTCACCAATCAGCTTCAACATCTCTCTTTGCAAGCCTACGAGATTGGTAAACAACTTCTCACGCATGGCTTATCTCCTCTTTTACCATTCGGTTCGTTCACGGAAAAAGAAGGTGGATTCGGCATTGGGCGCCAGATCTACCTGATAGGTTACCTTATTTTTCTGAGGGTCAAGGGCATAGCGCAGATCCGAATAAACGATCTTGGCATTGCCGGAAAGCTGGTGCACCACGTTGATCTTCTTTGCTTCTTTGGAGTTATTCTTCAGCACAAGGTGAATCTCGCGTTCAGAGACGCGGTTTGAAACGCTCTTCTGATTGCGCACCTGAGTGGAGGCCACCAGGTCAAAGGCCCTGCCGGTGGTCACATTCACTTCTTCGTTGAGGCTGGTATGATTGATGCTGTCCTCACCGATGAATTCCAGATTGGCATCGCTATCGGCTTTATATACCTTGATCGTGCCTTTGGGCAAGGGCTTGCCCAGGCCTTGATTTTCGGTATTGACAAAGCGGATGATGCTGTTCACGCCTCCCCGCAAAAGTGGGGATATTTCATACACGGCATTGGCGATCACTTCCTGCATGGGATAGAGTTCCATCTGCTTGGTCTGATTGTTCGCGAAGGAAACCTTCTGATCCAGGGTGTACATATGGAAGTCATGAAAGGCCTTTTCCTCAAAGGATGGAGCGGCCATCGCCACGTCGGATTCCATCATCGCGTTGCGTCCATATCCGGCCTTGTCATAATAACGATCCCGAATCTGATTGACATCGCCGGCGATGAGCTTGAGGTTCACGTTGTCAAAGCCCTTGCCGGAACGGTTATTGATCGTAACCCAGGAGTTCAGCAGCAGCTTTTCCCCGCTCCAAACCGCGTTATAAGACACATCCCCAGGAAAACCCGCCACTGAGATAACTGAGCTGCATGGCTTGCTTGCCTTTGCGGGCACTGATCAGATCCCAGGCCAGGGTGGGCTTGGTATAAAAGTTTGCCGGCAATGAGGCAAATTGGATCCATTGCACTTCACTGTCCGCGATCACCAAAGCCGATCCGTACCCGCTTCGATGATGCCCAGATTCGCGCCATCAAAGAACTTCAGGATGCCGCGCAGCTTGGATTGATCCTTCATCACGGCGATCACTTCCTGATCCAGATATTTGGCCATGATCTGATGCTTTCCGGCCAGATCGTATTATAATTCTGCTCGGCCACACGGATGCCATTGCCTCGCACGATCACGGAAGCAGGGGCAATGCGGGAAGTGATATCATCATAGTTATACTTGCTTCTTCCCAAAGGCAGATTCACCTCAAAGGTGCTGCGAATCAGGGAAAGATCATCGTTGTAGATAGTAATCCAATCCTCTGCCAGCAGGGGCAGGACGGACATAATCAATAGCAGTGCAATCACTAAAACCCGTGTTTTCATAATGGGGCTCCTTATAGTCATAATGCCGCGCACGCGGAAATTTCTCGTATATCTCTCTGATAAACAGTCTATTTTAGGTGGCACTGAGTGTCAAGCAAAGAATTCAGGTTGCAGGTGGCAGGTTGCAGGTGGCAGGTGGCAGGTGGTGGTGAGGTGTGAGGAGTTAGTGGTTAGCTGCCATCGTAAATTGTAAATCGTAAATCGTAAATTCTAGCTCGTTTCCGGCAGTTAATCAAGCGATCATCCCCCCTTAATCAAGCGTTAATTATTAACGCTTGATTAACGCTTGATTAAGACTTGATTAACGCCCTTAAAAGAGAGAGAAAGGCGTAAGACATTGTGTCCTTTGGAGTTATTGCCGAGTTATTGCCGCTTGATCAGATCAGGCATGCCGATGAGCTTTGCAGCTAAGGGTCTATTCAGAACAGCCCTCAATCTTAGGGCGGCAATGACTTCAAACAGCGGGACTGGGGCTCCTCCCTCGGAGTTCATGCTGCTAACAATGGTCTGAATGCTTGCAAAACTTGAGGGCTACGATAAACTCAAGCAAGCTCGGGAACTTCGAGCAGCATGGACTTCGAGCAGCGGGATTGGGGGAGTGAATAGTGATCTGCATGCTTGCTGCTTGAACTCCAATCCTTCGGATAGAAGTCCAAGAGTGGAGGCGATCCCTCTGCTCGAAGTCGAAAGCGCTTGTCATTTTCGTCTCCGCTGTTGGTTTGGGGGGTGCGCGTGGTGGGTTTGGCTTCACGAGATTTCGATAGCGCTTTCAACTCCGAGGGAGTCTCCTTTGGAGTTAATGCCGCTTGATCTGCTAGGCAAGCAGATGAAGCTTGAAGCTACCGGTCTGTTCAAAAAAGCTCGATCTTCGGGCGGCAATGACTTCAAACAGCGGGTCAGTAACGGAGCTTTCCGAAGCTCCGCGATCTCATCTCAATCTTATCCTCGTAGCATGGAATGCTACGTTACACAAGGGGATCTATCCTGTAGAGCAAAAATCCTCTTGACATTATCAGCGGTATTAAATTGGATGGTTTGAACAGTGTGCATCTCTAGCTCAGTTGGTAGAGCAACTGACTCTTAATCAGTGGGTCCGGGGTTCGAATCCCCGGAGGTGTACCAGATTTTCTTGTGTTTTTCTGAGATGGAATCCAAACTCGGAAAAGGACACTTACAGTTCGCGGTAATTTGCCCTTTGCTCCGCGTTACAAATGTGCTAAAGAGCGGCTCCAATCATTGTTAGCCGGCCTTTAGCGCCGGCTTTTTTTATTATGATGAAACAGGAGATAGAAAATGACAGCATTACATGCCAAAGACAGAGGCCAGCAAAGTGGCTATCTGTTCACCTCAGAGTCCGTGTCAGAAGGTCATCCGGACAAGGTCTGTGACCAGATTTCGGACGCGATATTAGACGCCTATCTGGGCAGGAACCCTTGTCCAGAGTAGCTTGTGAGACCATGGCCACCGAAAACCGGATCATCCTATCCGGAGAGATCACTTCCAGTGCCACCTTCGATGTAGAGCCGATCGTGCGTGAAGTAATCAAAAAGATCGGTTATGTGCATCCCAACAAGGGTTTTGATTTCAACTGCGAGATCCAGAACTATCTACACGCCCAGGAAGGGGATCTGGCCCGCAATCAAGGCGCGGGAGATCAAGGCCTGATGTTTGGTTATGCTTGCAGTCAGACGAAATCTCTGATGCCGGTGCCCATCGAGATGGCGCATCATCTCTTGATCAATATGGCCAAAGCCCGCAAGGACAATAGCATTCCGTGCCTCTTGCCGGACGCCAAGAGCCAGGTGAGTTTTCGCTTTGAAGGTCGCGTGCCCAAGGCTCTGGACACGGTGGTGATTTCCACTCATCATCAGGATATCTGCGAGCTGGAGTTTGAGGATCTGAAGCAAGTAATCATCGACAAAGTGGTGATGCCGACTATCACCGAAATGGAAGAGCAGGTTCGCTTTGACCCCCGTCAGGTGAAGATCATGATCAATCCTCTGGGGCGTGGCATGATGGCGGTCCGCTGCTGATACCGGGCTCACCGGACGCAAGATCATCGTGGATACCTATGGTGGTTGGGCCCAGCATGGTGGTGGAGCCTTTAGTGGCAAAGATGCCACCAAGGTTGACCGCAGCGCGGCCTATATGGCGCGTCACATAGCCAAAAGCATCGTGGGCAGCGAATTAGCGACAGAGTGTTTGATCCAGTTCAGCTTCGTGATTGGCGATAGTGAACCGGTTTCGTTGATGGTGGAAACCTTTGGCAGCGGGAGAATTGCCGATAGCGAGATCGAAGCGCTGATTCGCAAGAGATTTGACTTGACAGTAAAAGGAATCATAGATTACCTTGCTCTAAACCGAGCGATCTATCTTCCCACGGCAAGTTACGGACATTTTGGGCTTAATGCCATAGAGCAAAGCTGGGAGCAGATCAAATATCTCGGATAGGAAGGTTTTGTGCCGCTCTATCAAGAACTTATCAGCAGCGATCCCTTCTTTCTGATCGCCGGCCCTTGCGTGATTGAAGACGAATCTACCATGCTGCACACCGCGGAGTATCTGAAAGGGCTCTGCCTGCGCCTGGGCATCCCATTGGTCTTCAAGTCCTCGTTTACCAAGGCCAATCGCAGCAGCGTGAGTTCGTATTCCGGACCCGGGCTGGAAGGGGGCTTGCGGCTTTTGGGGCGCATCAAGCAGGACTTTGAACTGCCCATCCTCACGGATGTGCATGAGAGTCAAGAGATTGATGCCGTGGCAGAGCTCTGCGAGATCCTGCAGATTCCCGCCTTTTTAAGCCGTCAAACGGCTCTGATTCAGGCTGCTGCAGCTTCGGGACGAATCGTGAACATCAAAAAGGGGCAGTTTATGGCCCCGGAAGATATGGCAGGAGCAGCTGCCAAGGCAGAGGCAATCGGCAATAGCAAGATCCTGCTTACGGAGCGGGGTACGAGCTTTGGTTATCACAATCTGGTGGTTGATTTTCGCGCGTTTGAGATTATGCACCGGATTGGCTACCCGGTGGTGTATGATCTTACGCATTCTTTGCAAAGACCTTCCAGCAGCAGTACCACAGGCGGCAATCCTGAATATGCGCCAATGATGGCAAGCGCCGCAATGGCCACCGGAAGAGTGAAGGGATTATTCATCGAATGCCATCCGGAGCCGTCCCGAGCCAAGAGTGACGCGGCTACCATGCTGCCCTTGACGGCATTAGAGCCCATCCTGAAGCGCTGCAAAATGCTTGCCCGAATCAAAGAGGAGGAATAGTGGTCAATTGCTTTGTAAAACCAAACAAACGCCCGGTGGATTGGGTTCATGTCAAGCTCCTGATTCTGGATTGCGATGGCGTGCTCACCGATGGACGCATCATCTATGGCAACGAGAATCTGGATATCAAGCATTTTGACGCCCATGACGGCATGGCCCTGATGCTGCTCAAACACGCGGACATACCGGTGGCGGTGGTGACGGGGCGTAGTTCCGAGGCCTTGCAAAGACGCGCTCAAGATCTTAAGATAGACTATCTCTATCAGGGTGTGGCAAACAAGCTGCAATGCGTGGAAGAACTATTAGAAAAGCTTAAATTGGACTTTGATAACGTAGTGTATATGGGGGACGATTGGAACGACATCCTCTGCATGCGCAAAGCGGCATTATCAGCCTGCCCTTCAGACGCTTTGCCGGAGATCCAGAAGATAGCTGATCTGGTAACTGAAAAATCCGGTGGACACGGCGCTGTGCGGGAATTGGTGAACCTGATCTTAAGCAAGAAGGGGATCTACGAACGGGCAGTGATGAGTTATCTGGACAAAAGCTCTTGTGACGACAGCCAATGACAGCTCGTAATCTCTTGCTGCTCTTGATTCTGCTGATGGTGTTTGCCTGCAAACAGGATCAACTGAGCACTCCCACCCAGAATCTGGAACGCGGATTGCCGGATGAGACTTCCCTCAATGTCAGGCTTAGCGAATATACCAATGAACGTCTGGACTACGTCATTGAAGCTCAACGCATGGAACGCTTTACCGATCGCAGGCTGCTCTATGGCTATCAGGTAACCCTTACTTCTTATGACCGCTTTGGGGTCATCAGCTCTGTGGTGAGGGCAGATACCACCATCGTGGATGATGCTCGTAACATCATCTTTGCCAATGGCAATGCCTCATTTGAGACTCCGGATGGGAATCTCAAGACCTCCAAAATGGTCTGGGAACGCAATCTGGATGAGCTCTCCGCTCCGGGCTATGTGGTGCTTAGCAGATCGGGAGACATTTTACGCGGGACCAATCTGCGTACCAACGCCAAATTCAGCTATGCCACGCTTGACGCGGTTTCAGCAGAAGGGATCATCGATGAAGCGGATTTTGATTGGTAGCCTGCTATTGCTGTCTGCGCTTACGCTTTGGGCGCAGAGGGATAACCAGCGGTTTCGCTTGATTCATTCTGATAAGCTATATATGAACAACCTGCCCAGCGGGCAAATCCTGGAGCTCAATGGCAAAGTGCACTTTTTTTATGGCGATACGGAGTTTAAGAGCGATCGTGCCGTGATCCTGGACGGGCCTAAAATCGCCAGGCTCAGCGGAAGAGTGGTGGTGCAAAACGATTCCTTGCATCTGGTGGCGGATTCTTTGGCTTACTACCGCATCCCGCAGGTGCTGAATATGGGTGGCAAAGTGCGTTTGACTCAGGAAACGGAGGGTGGCCTCAAACGCTGGATGCAGGGTGATCACGGGATTTATGACCAGGGGAAAGACACCTTTACTACCTGGAGCAGAGTGAGCGCCTATGATCAGGCAGAAAACGCGACAGCCACTTGCGGCTATGCCTTTTGGGATCGCAAAGCCGGCTATGCATATCTCATCGAAAAGCCTGTCGTCAGTGCCGGCACCACGGATACCCTCACCATCAGCGCGGATAAGATGGAGTTTTTTGATCAGGAGCGCAAGCTCATCGCCACCTTCAACGTGGAGGTTCAGAGCAGGGATTACAGCGCGCAAAGCGACTTCCTGATCTATTTCGCGGAGGAGGAAAAGGCGGTGTTTATCGGTGAACCAAAGTTTCATAACGACTTTGCCACAGCCACCGCGGAGGAGTTTCACCTGTGGTTCAAAGAGCGTGAGCTCACCAAAGCGGCACTGATGGATTCCTGCACGGTGTTTTTTGCCGCTGAGGAAGGTCTGGCCAAAGAGAATTGGGTAAAGGCGCAGAACATCGTGCTCAATTTTGCCGGTGACCGCATAGACGATTTTGAGGCTGATACTGAGGTATCCTATTACTTCGTGCAGGCCGCGGACGAACGTAAGGATTTTTTTATAAACTCTGCCACAGGTCAGGTGCTGAGAGCTAAGTTTGATATTGACAACAAGCTAAAGCTCATGGACATGCAAGGCAGGATTCGGGGACGATATGTATTCAAGAATGACTCTTGACAGAAAGCAGGGCTTAAGTTAGCTTATTCACTATGGAATTGCACAAGATAAAAGCGCAGAATCTGGTAAAGATATACGGTAAACGCACCGTGGTTAATGACCTCAGCCTGGAAATCAATCAAGGCGAGGTTGTGGGCATCCTGGGACCCAACGGGGCCGGGAAAACCACCACTTTTTATATGATCATCGGTTTGGCCAAGCCCAATAGCGGCAAGGTCTTTTTTGGATGACACGGACATCACGCACAAAGCGATGTTCAAACGTGCTCGCATGGGAATGGGCTATCTGGCTCAGGCACCTTCCATCTTTGCCAAGCTGAGCGTGGAAGACAACGTGTTGGCGATCCTGGAGACTCTGAAGATTCCTCGCAAACAGCGTCCTCAAGTGCTTGAAGAAGCCCTGACAGAGCTGAATCTCAGCAAGCTGGCCAGGCAAAAGGCTTATACCCTTTCCGGAGGGGAGCGCCGCAAACTGGAGATCACCAGAGCTTTGGTGACCAAGCCCACCTTCATCTTCATGGATGAACCTTTGCCGGAGTGGATCCGATCGCGGTATCCGATATTCAGGATATCATCGATAAACTGCGCGAAAAGAAGATCGGAGTGATGATCACGGATCACAACGTAATTGAGACTTTGAAAATCGTAAACCGTGCTTATATTATCTACGAAGGCAAGATCATCGTGGCCGGAGCCTCGAGGGACCTGATCAACGATGAAAATGCCAGAAGACTTTATCTAGGAGAACGGTTCACCATGAGCCCTTTTGAGCAGAGATTATGAGCGCAATGAATCAGCATATATCCCTGAAACAGAAGCAGGAGCTTGCCCTCAAGCCCAAAAATGCTGCAATCTCTGAAGATGCTGGCGCTGCCCATCCTGGAGCTGGAAAGCTATATCAAACAAGAGCTGGAGACCAATCCCCTGCTGGAGCTTCGTGAAGACAAGGATGAGGAAGATATCAACGATACTTCCTATGCCCAGGAAGCTCCGGAAAGCAATACTCCCATTGAGGATATCGACAGCCCCGAAAGCGATCGGGAGACCATTGCCGAGGCCAGACAGCTCACTGAAATCCTGGATCAATGGAACGATTATCATGCCGGTGGGGGAGACTATAACCGGGTGGATACAGAAGGCGATCATGGAGAAGCTCTCATCCGCTATGAAGGCAATAGCAAGGATACCTATCTGGAACAGCTCTATCCTCTGAATTTGCCTGAGCCGGAAGTGGACTTTATCACGGAGTTGGTGGATAGCTGCGATGTCTATGGCTTTTTACGGCCGGTTACAATATCGAAGCCATGGCCAGACGCTTTGGGATCAAGCCCGCGAGAGCAAACGAACTGCATGAGATTGTGCTGCATCTCTCACCTCAGGGAATCACCGCTCGCAGCATCTCCGAATGCTGATGGCGCAACTCAGCGAGGAGCAAAAGGCAAACAGCATCGTTTGCGGCATGGTCTGCGACCAATTTGAAAAACCTCATCCACCGTCGCTATCAGAAGATTGCGTCACACTTAAACGTCTCGGAAGATACCGTGATGGCCATCCGTGAACAGATCTCAAAGCTGGATCCCAAGCCGGGATTACGCATCTTGCAGAACAACGCTGCTTATGTGTATCCGGATGTAACGCTTAAACTTATCGATGGTGAATATGTGGTGATCATCAATGACCATATCACTCCCAATATCATCATCAGCCCACGTTATCGCAAGATGATCAATCGGGGATACTTTGACAAGGAAACCACCACTTTTGTGCGGGAACGCATCAATAGCGCCAAGTTTCTCATAAAATCTATCTATATGCGTATGCGCACTTTGGAGCAGGTATCACTCTCCATCGTGAAGCATCAATACGACTTTTTTTATAATGGCAGCGGTACCATGCAACCCCTTACTTATAGCGTGATTGCACAGGATTTGGGCAAAAGCGAATCTACCATCAGCCGCGTGGTGAAGCATAAATATGCCGAAACCCCCTATGGCATTTTTGCCTTCAAGGATTTCTTTACTTCCACCGCCGGGCGGGACGATAATTATGAAAGCATCTCCCGGCAAAAGGTGAAAACCTGCATCATTCGCCTGGTGGAAAACGAGAACAAGCGCAAGCCTTTGTCCGATCAGGATTTGGTGGAAGCGCTCAAAGCCGAAGGCTTGAATATATCCCGGCGTATCATCGCCAAATATCGCGATGAACTGGGCATCTTAAATAGCAGATTAAGACGAAAATCGAGGTAGTTTTGGATACATATCAGGTTCTGGTTATCGGGGGTGGCCCCGGTGGTTATGAAGCAGCTATCCGGCTCGCGCAGTATGAGATAAGCGTGGCCGTGATCGAAAAAGATAAACTGGGCGGGGTGTGCCTGAACTGGGGTTGCATCCCTACCAAAGCTCTGGTAAAATCCGCTGAATTGGTGCGGGAAATCCATGAGAGCACTGAATATGGCTTGCGGCTCTGGAACTAAAGCCGGATTACAAAGCCATCTATGGACGCAAGAATGGCATCGTGGCCTCACTCATCGGTGGCATCGAACACATCATGCGCAAGCGCAAGATCCCTGTGCTCTACAGCGCGGCTACCGCGATCAGCAAGACTGAGGATGGCTACAAAGTAGAAATGGCCGATGGCAGTTCAGCCCTGGCCAAATATCTGATCCTGGCCACGGGCAGCACTTCCAAGAGCTTACCCGGCATTGAGATCGACGAGAAGAATATACTCAGTTCCACCGGCATCTTGCAGCTGGATACTTTGCCCGAAAGCATGGCCGTGGTAGGCGGAGGCGTGATCGGCTGCGAATTTGCCTCCATCTTTGCTACTTTGGGAGTGGAAGTGACCATCATCGAGTTTCTGCCCCGGCTGATAGCTTTGGAAGACGAAGAGATCTCCAAGCGTCTGGCTCTGGCCTTTAAAAAATCCGGCATCAAGGTGCTCACTAAAGTGGGCGTGGAAAGCATCGAAAGCCATGAAGACAAGCAGGTTCTACACTTAAGTAACGAAAGCAGCATCGAAGCTGAAAAGGTGCTGTTGTCGGTGGGTCGCGTTCCTGTCTTTGAGATCGAGACCAATGGCTTTGAGCTCTCTCGCGAACGTGGCGCAGTGCTGATTGACGACATGATGCGCACCAACGTAGATGGCATCTATGCCATCGGCGATCTCACGGCCAAGCTGCAATTAGCCCATACGGCCAGCAAACAAGGACTATTAGCCGTGGAACACATTTCCGGTCATATTCGGGGTGAGGCCAAAGCGTTGCGTGGCTTGAACTATATCAATATCCCCCGTTGCACTTTTAGCTATCCCGAAGTCGCTTCCGTGGGTTATACCGAAACGGAAGCCAAAGATAAATTCGGTGAGATCATCGTGGGCAAATTTCCCTTTGCCGCCAGTGGGAAAGCCATGGCAATGTCTGCAACCCAAGGTTTTGTAAAAAACAATCGCCAGAAAAGACAGCGGTGAAATGGTGGGTATGCACATCATGGGCCCCCAGGCTGCTGAGCTGATCGCTCAGGGCACCATCATGATCTCCAAGAAAATGAAAGCAGAAGATATCCACGATGTCGTGTTTGCTCACCCCACCCTGTCTGAAGCAATCATGGAATCCGTGGAAGATCTGCAAAATCTCTCCATCCACAAAAATTTAACAGGAGGATCACATGCAAATTACGATTACTGCCCGTCACTTTGAGCTGACCAAGGCCATCCGGGACTATGTGGAAAGCTCTTGCCTGAAGCTGAAAAAGTACTTCGATCATATCATCAACATTCATGTAACGCTGGCTTTGGAAAACAGCCGCAATATCTGCGAGCTGTCCTTGCATGCCGGCAAGTTTGGCCTCCAGGCCCAAGCCGAAGAGATGGATATGTATCTCTGCATCGACAGCGCTTTGGACAAGATGGAAGCACAGATCAAGAAACTCAAAGACAGGGTTACAGACCATCAGAAACGCGCACTGAAAGAGCAGTTTGACGATTTTTCCCGCGCTTCCGATATCACCTTCAGTCAGTCTGACCGTGTGCGCAAAACAGTGAAAACCAAACGCGTGGTCACCGAAGCAATGGATGCCCACGAAGCCATAGAAAAGATGGAAGAGATGAAAGAAGACTTCCTGATCTTCAGAAATATCGAAACCGATCGCATCAACGTGATGGTAAAAAAGGACAACGAAAACTTCAAACTCTTTGAACCCTGACATCTAAAGTGTGTTAATGCCGGCCACGACTGGGTTAATCACCGGTGGCCGGCTCAATGCTAAACAAGCCTGCGAGTCCCTTTCCCTTCATGGGGAAGGGGTAACAGGCAAAAGTAAGGAATTATGAAAGAAATTACTGTCAGAGATTTCTTCGATGCCAAAAAAGAAGGATCTTGCGCTGTCCCTGATCAGTGAACCCGAGACTCTTTCCAAGAAGATCAATTCGCCACATGTGAACAGGCCCGGCCTGGCCCTGGCGGGATATTTCGAAGTCTTTTCGGCAGAGCGGGTTCAGGTCTTCGGAGAGACAGAGGTGCGCTATTTGCAGTCTTTAAGGGAAGAGGAGTTGGTGGCCAGGGTGCGGGATATGTTCAAGACGGACATCCCCTGCATCATCATCACCAAAGGCCTCACCCTGCCTCCTGTTTTGGAATATCTGGCCAATGATCTCAACATCGCTCTCTTATCCAGCCGCCTTTCCACTATCAATCCTCATCAGCATCTCAGCCGCTATCTGCAGGACATCTTTGCCCTGGAGAAGACTATTCATGCCACTTTGGTGGATGTCTTTGGCCTGGGGATATTGCTTACCGGCAAGAGCGGGATCGGCAAGAGCGAATGTGCCCTGGATCTGGTGCACCGAGGCCACAGCCTGGTGGGTGATGATCTGATCACGCTGCGCTATCTGGACGATCAGCTCTTTGGCCGTCCGGGCCGTGAGTTTGGCTATTTATGGAAATCCGTGGAGTAGGCTTTGTGAATGTGGAACGGATGTTTGGCATAGAGCGAACGCGTCGGCAAAAGACCATTGATCTGCAAATCGAGCTGATGCCCTGGCAGGAAAACATGGACTACGAACGCATCGGGCTGGCCAATAGCTATGCTGAACACCTGGGTGTGAAGATTCCGATCATCTACCTGCCTGTATCTCCGGGCAAGAATGTGTCCGTGATCGTGGAAGTGGCGGCCATGAACATGATCCTCAAAGGGGTCGGCTATGATGCTGCTGAAGACTTCAACCAGAAGGTGCACGACGAAATCCGTAAAAAGACCCTGCAAAAGAAGATTGAGAATGACACACAAGATAGTAACCGTAACGAATAAACTGGGTCTTCATGCCCGTCCATCGGCACTATTGGTGCGGGCAGCCACGAAATACAGATCTGAGTTTTTTATCGAAAAAGACGGCACCAAAGTAAATGGCAAGAGCATCATGGGCGTGATGATGCTGGCCGCGGAGTGTGGCAGCAAGCTTGAGCTGACGGCAGATGGAGTGGACGAAGAGTATCTTTTGGAAGAGATATCAAACATGATAGTAGAGGGATTCGGAGAGTAGGGAAATGCAAGAACTATCAGGACACAGAGTAGCAGATGGCCTGGCCGTTGGTTTGGCTCGGATCATCGAGCAAAAGTCTTTCAAAATCCCCAAGCATGACTTGGGTGAGAATGATATAGCCGGGGATTTGCAGCGTTTGCGCGAAGCCACGCGTGAAGCTGAAGCTGATATCAGGCAGATGCTTCAGCCCTCAATAGTAAACGATTCCGAGCGTGAGATTCTGTCCACCCACATCGAGATTCTGAATGATCCCGAACTGAGCAAGAACCTTGAGGAAGCCATCAGCAAGGACAAGCGTCCCGTGGCCAGAGCTGTGCACGACATCTTTTTCTGCCACCACAGCCTTCTTTGAAAGCTTGGGTAACGACATGTTCAAGCAACGCGCCGCTGACTATAAGGACGTGGGAAACAGGCTATTGGCCAAGCTCCTGGATGATGGGTCAGATGTGTTTGCCGGCCTTAGTGGCGAGCACATTCCCATCCTCACCGAGATCAGTCCCACTCAGGTTTCGGCCTTGCACCGCATCGGTGTTCGCGCGTTTGTGGCAGATTCCTGCGCTACCAATTCCCATGCCGCCATCATCAGCAGAGCTTTGGGCATCGCCGTGCTGAGTGCTGTAGCGGACATCAGAACCGCCGTAAAACCAGACAGCACCATCATCCTGGATGCAGATTCAGCTAAGCTGATCGTAGATCCGGATGACGAGATGCTGGAGTACTATGCTCAACGAGTCCAAGTAGAAGAGCTGATCCGTCAAAAACGCGAGAAGCTGAAAGAGACGGATTGCCTCACTCAAGATGGCATCAGGATCCGGATTTATGCAAACATGGGCATGCCCGAGGAATTGCCGGCGGTCAAAGACCTTGGCTGCGATGGCATCGGACTCTTTCGCACCGAGTTTATCTACCTCTCGCGAGACACCCTACCCGGCGAAGAAGAGCAGTTCGAAATCTATCGCAAAGTCCTTTCCGAAATGGCTCCCCTGCCGGTTACCATCCGCACTTTTGATCTGGGTGGAGATAAACTCCTGCATCTGATCCCTTCACCTCAGGAATGCAATCCCTATCTGGGCAATCGAGGGATCCGCTTTTCACTGTCGCACACAGAACTGTTTAAGACCCAATTGCGGGCCATCATCAGGGCTTCAGCCTTTGGCAAAGTGCGGGTGATGTTTCCCATGATCATCGATGTCGCGGATTTTATCGAAGCGCGCAACATCTTCAATCAATGTGTGGATGAGCTATATAGTGAAGGCTATGATTACGACAGCAGTATAGCGGTGGGCACCATGATCGAGGTTCCTTCAGCAGCTCTATGTTCGGACGCTCTTGCCCAGGAGTGCGATTTCTTTTCGATCGGCACCAATGATCTTGCCCAATACGCCCTGGCCGTGGATCGTAACAGCGAACAGGTGTCACGCTACTATATCGCTCACCATCCGGCGGTGCTGATGCTGATCCGAGCTACTATCAATAACGCAGTGAAGCACAATAAGCCGGTATCCCTGTGTGGTGAGATGGCTTCGCAGGCGGAGTATGTGCCAATCTTGATCGGGATGGGGATCACGGAGCTGAGCGTGAACGTGAATTCCCATTACCATGTGAAGACCACAGTGCAGCAATGTGATGCCAAGCTGCACATGATCGTCAAAAACTTTGATTTCAACACCTCTTTGCCTGAGGTGGATAAACTGGTGTATCGCACCCTAAAGCCCTATTACACAAAGCAAGGGAGATCATAATGCTACGTTTTGACTATCGTAACCTGCTGGCCAACAGCTACATCCCCACCGCGATCGATGCCGCGCGCATTGATGATTTTGCTTCCAAAGTTTCCGAAGCCATATCCGATATCAAGCTTGACCGCAAGGCCGATATCCTGGGTTTTTACAATCTTCCGGAATATGACACTCGCCCCATAAAAGACTTTCTGAAACGCATGGATGATTCCTTTGACACCATGGTGGTACTCGGCATCGGGGGCAGTGCTTTGGGCAACAAAGCTTTGTACAACGCGCTCAAGACTGAGCGTGGGCTTAAAAAACGCCTCTTCGTCTATGACAACGTGGATCCCGTCTTTCTTCATGAAATCCTCAGTGAGCTTGATCTGGAACGCACGATCTTCAATGTGATCACCAAAAGTGGCACCACAGCGGAAACCATGGCGGGATACATGATCCTGATGGATCTCATCAAGAAAAAGTTCCCGGCCGACTACCGCAAACGCGTGATTATTACCACCGATCGGGAAAAAGGCTTTCTGCGTCAGGTGATCCAAACTGGAGGGCTATGTCCTCATTTGTGGTGCCGGGACAACGTGGGTGGTCGCTTCTCCGTGCTCCGGGATGTGGGCCTGGTACCTCCGCTTTTTGTGGGGCATTGATATCGATCAAATGCTATTCGGGGCAGGGCAGATGCGTGATCTGTGTGAAAGTGGCGACATCATGCAAAACCCCGCTTATCTAAACGGTCTCTTGCATTTCCTCTACATGCGTGAAGGCAAAAACATCAGTGTGATGATGCCTTACAGCAATTCGCTCTATGACTTTGCGGATTGGTATCGCCAGCTTTGGGCCGAGAGCCTGGGCAAACGCTATGATCGCAAGGGGCGCGAGATCTATGTAGGACAAACTCCGGTCAAGGCTTTGGGCACCACCGATCAGCATTCACAGGTACAACTCTATGCTGAAGGCCCTGCCGATAAGGTGTTTACCTTCCTCACGGTTGAGCGCTTCCAGCACGATTACACCATCCCTGATCTGCATCCCGACCGTCCTGAAGTTTAGCTACCTGGGCGGCAAGAAGCTCTCGGAACTGCTTAATGCCGAACGCTTTGCCACCGAGATTGCGCTCACCAAAAGCCGGACGGCCAAATTTGCAATCTGATCTTCCCCGAAATCTCCGAGGAATACCTCGGTCAAGCGATCATGCTGTATGAGATTCAGACCGTGTTCACCGGCAAGCTGCTCAATATCGATCCCTTGGATCAACCCGGCGTAGAAGCAGGCAAGATTGCCACTTACGCTGATGGGTA
>JAJOKA010000133.1 GCA_021206555.1 Candidatus Cloacimonadota bacterium
ATGTTTTCGCAAAGCTCGATTCTCGCTGTCTGGTCACTTCCTTGTATTCATCGATGATGTTCAGGTCTTTATCCAGGGTGTGCACTATTGAAGTTTCGCCTTTATCCATCACCACCAGGATGCGTTGGCTATCATCCCCATGGTCCAACATGGAATTCTCTTTGGGTATGAACAGGGTATCCTGTTTGTTAAATTCGGATTGCGTCATCAGTGAAGTCGAGAGCATCCAGATGAAGGGCACCACCATGGTCAGGCCAAAGATGATGAGCAGGGCGTAGGTAATAATGCTTCTTAGCTTATCCATTTGTCCCCCCTTTAGTAGTTCACGTGTTTTTCTACACGTTTCTGGAATACGGTGAGCGCCAAAATCAGGATGAAGAGGGCCAAAGCAACAGCGCTGGCATAGCCCATCTCGAGCATATCAAAGCCTTTTTCATAGATGTAATACACCACGAGCTTGGTAGTATTCCGCGGCCCGCCTTTGTCCGTCATCAGATACACCTGGGCAAAGGTCTGGAAGCTCACAATCGTGGTCATAATCAATACATAAAAGGTGGTGGGCGAGATCAAAGGCACAGTCACATGCCAGAACTGCTTGGACTTGCTGGCCCCATCGATCTCCGCTGCTTCATAATAGACCTTGGAGATGTTTTGCAAACCGGCCAGATAGATGATGGTATTGTAGCCCAGGGATTTCCACACGGTGAGGATGATGATGGCAAAGAGCGCCTGGGAAGGGCCGTGCATAAACTTGGGCAGCTCGATCCCGATGCTATTGAACATCAGATAAAAGATACCGCTGGCTTCTGCCAACCACTTTTGGGGAGAGATGCCCACATAGCCCAAAAAGGTATTGGCCAGTCCGGTCTGCTCGTTGAAGATCAGTTTCCACACGATGGATACTGCCACCAGCGAGGTCACATAGGGCATAAAGTAGATGATGCGAAAGAAGCTTTTGACATATTTGATCCGGTTCAAAAGCACCGCAAAGAGCAGAGAGAGCACGATCGTGGCCGGAACCTGTATGATCACCAGCCAGAAGGTGTTCATCATCGATTGCCAGAAGATCGGATCCCGGAACATCGTCACATAGTTCTCAAGCCCGATAAATCTGCCCGTTCCCGATATTGACCAATCGTAAAACGAAATGACGAAGCTCATCACGATCGGCAGCAAACGAAATGCCACCAGGATGATCAATGCAGGCAGGATGTACAGATAAGGGGAAATCTTCCATTTAGGTTTCATATCTCACCACCATTTTCCTTGTCGCCGGGATTGCGATATTCACGCCAGTCTATGCCCAGCTTTGTGCATTTTTTTATAGAAATTCTCGCGAGTGATATCCGCTATGGCCGCAGCCCTTTGGATATTCCCGCCCGTATGTGTAAGCAGTGTATGCAGATAGTGCTTTCCGAATTCGGCTTTGGCCAGGGCCCAGGGCAGATCATCAAGGTTCATGCCCCCGTCTTTCCCTGCCATATTTCCGGCCACGCCTTCCGGAAGGTCATCGGGTTGGATCACTTTGTTTTCGGCCAAGACCACCGCGTGTTCGATGGCATTGCGTAGCTCACGGATATTGCCGTTCCAGGGGTAGTTCAAAAGCAGCGAGAGCACACCCGGCGAGACCTTCAGTTCGGCTTTTTTATACTTCGCGCAAAACTCTTTGACGAAGGCATTGGTCAATATCTTGATGTCGTCACGCCGTTCCCTTAGAGGAGGGATATACAGGGTGATCACATTTAGCCGATAGTAAAGGTCTTCCCGAAAGCTGCCTTCTTTCACCATCTTTTTCAGGTCTTTATTTGTGGCGGCGATGATGCGCACATCGCTACTGAGATCGCTATCCGAGCCCACCGCTCTGAACTTTCCGCTTTCCAAGACCTTGAGCAGCTTCACCTGAAAGGCCAGCGTGGTCTCCGTGATTTCGTCCAAAAAGAGCGTGCCGCCATTGGCTTCCTGAAAATATCCGATCTTGTCCCGATGCGCGTCGGTAAAAGCACCCCGCTTATGGCCAAAGAGCAGGCTTTCCAATAAGGTCTCGGTCAAGCTGCCGCAGTTTACGGCCACAAACTTTCCGCCTTTACGCATGCTGTTGTGATGGAGCAGCTCGGCAAAGACGCTCTTCCCCACTCCCGTTTCCCCGGTGATCAAGGCCGTGGTGTCCAATACCGCGATCTTCTTCACCTTTTGGATCAGGGTTTGCACTGCCTCGCTATTGCCGATCACCAGGTTTGTATCCAGTTCTTTGTGGATCATGGCGTTCAGTCTGCGGTTTTCCGCCACCAGCCATTGGGTTTGCAAGATCTTATCCACCAAAATCTGGATCAATTCCAGATTGCGGATGGGCTTCACGATAAATTCGCTGGCACCCAGCTTCATCGCTTCAACCGCGGTCTCGATCGATGCTTGTCCGCTGATGGCGATCACAGCGGTAAAGGGGTGCTCTTTGGCGATTTCGCGGATCAAATCCAGCCCGTTTTCTCCGGGCAAGACCAGATCCACAAAGGCGATGTGATAGCGGTCATGGGCCAGCTTTTCCCGCGCTTCCGATAGCGAAGACGCAGTGCTGATCTGATATTTATCCGTAAGTTGAGATGCCAATAGCTCCAGGCTCTCCACAGAATCATCAACCAGGAGCAGGCGATGCCGAGAGCTCATTCACAGACTCCGATGAAGCTGCGACTCTCCGCATCCCAGATGGTCGTCAAAGAGCCCCCGGACTCGCGCAAGACACTATCCACCAAGCCTTCGCAAGGCTCTTCGTTCAAGCTGATATACAAGGCCGGCTTGGCTTCATGAGCGCTCACGCCCGTAGTCAGTCGCAACACTCCGTCTTCTTTTAGCAAGGCGGCTAACACCGTTTCATACCATTGACTTAGCATCAGCGGAGCAGCCTTAATCTCAGCTGATTGACAGCTGTCCGAGCGGTCAAAGAGCACCTGGTGCTTGACCCTCAGATGGTGTTGCAGATACTTCAGCTCGCCATCCAGCCACTCATTCAGGCAGAGGCTTTCTTTGATATTATAGCTATTGTCCCAAAGCTTTTTGGCGATGTCCTTTAGGATATCATCCATCTTGATTCCGGCTTGATAGATCTTGTCCGCGTCCGGATTCTCAGGCTGCGCTTGCTTGACGCGCTGCGCGTAACCCAGGATCAGGTTCAGCGGATTGTTCAGATTGTGGATCAATCCTTCCAGTATGTGCTTCAGGGCGATAGTTCGTTATCAAATCCCTTTCAGTTTGATGTATTCGGCCAGACCACGGCTGAAGATATTCATCGCTTTGCTGAGGTCTTCTTTGTTCAAGATATAGGCCAGACGCAGCTCGTTTTTGCCCAATCCGGGAGTGGCATAGAAGCCTTCCGCGGGTGCGGCCATCACGGTCTCATTGTCAATATTAAAGTCATTTAGCAGCCAGATCACGAAGTCTTCCGCGTCGGCGATGGGCAGCTTGGCCACGATGTAAAACGCGCCTTCCGGCTTTTTGCAGACCACGCCATCGATCCGGCTGATGGCGTCAAACACCAGATCCCGACGGGATTGATATTCTGTGACCATCTCGGCAAAATAGCTGTCGGGCAGATACACACAGGCATTGGCGGCTAATTGATCCACCGTGGGTGGGCAGAGCCGGGCCTGGGCAAATTTCAGGGTGGCTTCCATCAAAGCTTTGTTGCGCGAAACGATGCAGCCGATGCGCGCGCCACAGGCCGAATAGCGCTTGGAAACGCTATCCACCATGATCGCGTGGTCTTCAAATCCGGGCACTTCCAACACCGATGTGTGACTCATTCCGTCGTAGATAAACTCGCGATACACCTCGTCTGAGATCAGGTATAAACCGTGCTGTTTGCAGATCTCCGCCACGCGGAACAGCTCTTCCTTGCTATACACCGTGCCTGTGGGATTTCCCGGATTGCAGAGCATGATAGCTTTGGTTTTGGGATTGATCAGTTTCTCGATCTCAGTGCTCGGAGGAAGGGCAAAGCCATCTTCCGCATAAGTCGTCACTGCCTTCAGATTGATCGAAGCCATCGTCGCAAAACCGTTGTAGTTCGTATAAAAAGTTCCGGACGATGATCTCATCCCCTTCATTGGCCACCACCAACATGGCAAAGGTCACCGCTTCACTGCCCGCGGTGGTCACGATGATATCCTCTTTTTTCAGCTCAATGCCCAGTTTAGCGTAATAATGCAAGAGCCCTTCCTGATACACATCCAGTCCCTGCGAAGGGCCATAGGCCAAGACCTTGTCTGAAAACTCGTGATAGACCTTGATCATCTCAGGCGGAGTGGGGATATCGGGCTGCCCGATATTGATATGATACACTTTGATCCCTTTGGCCTTGGCTTGATTGGCATAGGGCATCAGCTTCCGGATCGGGGAAGCCTGGATCTCGATTGCTCGCGTTGAAAGCTTCATGAATATCAATTCCTTTTGTGGTTTTCTCTTTGTGCCCTTTATTTGGGACATTGAAAAAAAAGACAAGGAAAATCTTTGGCCCTGCCCCCCGGGGAGCCCCCCTATCACCATGTCTATCTGCCTTTTTATCTGAGGAGTTAAGCGTTATGGGTTATGCGTTATGCGTTATGCGTTATGCGTTATGCGTTATGCGTTACGGGTCACCTCACACCTGCCACCTAACCCCTGAGATACGCTCATGATACGGTCATGATACGGTGATTTTCATGAGCGTATCATGAGCGTATCATGAGCGTATCTCAATGAGCCTCCCTCGGAGTTGAAGGTGCTATCCCAATCACGAAAAGCCAAGTCATTCTCGCTATTCTCCCAAGCCCGCATCGGAGCCGGTGATGACGGGCGCTTTCGACTTCGAGCAGCGAGATTGCACTCGTCACTTTTCACCTTTACGGCGAGATCGTACTATTTACTTTTCGCCTTTGCATGCTCGCTGTTTGAAGTCATTGCCGCCTCAAGATCGAGGGCTGTTCTGAACAGAGCTGTAGCCACATAATTCATCGGCTTGCCTGAACGGATAAAGCGGCAATAACTCCAAATTATACACCCTCGGAGTTGAAAGCGCTATCCCAATCCCGAAAAGCCAAGCCGGTTTCGCTTATCTTCCAATCCGATACCAGAGCCGGTGATGACGGGCGCCTTCGACTTCGAGCAGCGAGATTGCACTTTTCAATTTTCACCTTTACATGCTCGCTGTTTGAAGTCAATGCCGCGCGAAGATCGATGGCTACTATGCACTGAGCTGTAGCTTCGAAACTCATAGTCGTCCCTGAATCAATCAAGCGGCATTAACTCCAAAGAGATGATCATCAGCAAAAACCCTACTTTTTCCCGATACTGGAATGGATATTGCACATCGTTTTGATAGCGGCGCTCATGGCACCAACGAGAGCAGTCCGCTTGGCTTTGAATTTTCAAGAATGAGGATATAGATTGACGATATTGATCATTGCGACCTTGCTTCTGATCCTGCACTGGGTTTTGGAGTATCGCAGGCACAGCCGGAATGTGGCAGCAATTCCCATCCGCATTCACGTTAACGGCACTAGGGGGAAATCCAGCGTAACGCGATTGATCGCTGCCGGACTGAGAGCCGGGGGCAAGCGTACCATTGCCAAGATCACGGGCACTTTGCCACGCGTGGTTTTGCAAGACGGACGTGAAGCCGCGATCATCCGTCTGCAAGGGGCAAATATCATCGAACAGAAGTATATCTTCCGTTCCGCGGTGGCGATGAAACCCGAAGCCATCGTGGTGGAATGCATGGCGGTGAACCCCGTATTTCAATGGATCACCGAGCGAAAGTTCGTAAAAAGCACGATCAGCGTGATTACGAATTGCCGTCCCGATCATCTGGATTTGATGGGCAGCACGGTGCAGAGCGTGACGATGAGCCTGGCCAATACGATCCCTGTGGGGGGAGTCTGTTATACCGCCGAGACGCATATGTTCAGCATCCTTAAACATGTGGCTGATCATCGGAAATGCAAGATCCATCAGATATTGCCGACCGATGTCACCGATCAAGAAATGGCGAAATTCGCCACATCGAACACAAAGACAATGTGCAGCTGGCCCTGGCAGTGTGCGCGGAAGCGGGCATCCCCCGCGATGTGGCGCTCAAAGGCATGCAAAGCGCGCACCCCGATCCCGGAGCCCTAAAAAAATATCACGTGGAAGACCGCGGCAAGACCATCGAGTTTTACAACGTCTTTGCCGCTAATGATCCGGAATCCACCACATACATCATCAATATGGTTACCGGTCATCTTAAGGGCGTGGAGAAGATCATCATCCTCAATTCCCGCGCGGACAGAATCTTCCGTTCGCAACAGTTGGTGGATGCCCTCAGTGAAGTGGAATACAGCTATCTGATCTTGACCGGTGAAGTTCACGAGAAGATCGAAGCTTATGCCCTGGCGCATGGCGTGCCCAGAAACAAGCTTTTTGCTTTGGGACAGCCGCTGACCGAGAAGATTTATCAAAAAGTGTGGGAACTCACAAAGCGGGAATCTCACGTTTTGGGCATTGGCAACATCGCCGGACAGGTGAAATATGGTGCCCAGATCGTAGCCCATTTTAAACATAAAATACCGAAAGCGAATAAAGGAGCTGGTCGTGGTTGATGCAGTAGTTCAAGCCGCAGTAGGAATCGGCGTAATAGTCAGTCTGATCTTTTCAGAGTTATTGGGAGCGTCCGCTGGCGGCATCGTGGTGCCCGGATACATCGCGCTCTATTTGGATAAACCCATGCAGATCTTGGGAACCTGATCATCAGTTTACTCACCTGGGGCTTCATTCGCCTCATCAGTCAGTTCACTCTGCTCTTTGGCAAACGCGCATGGTGCTTTCGATCTTGATCGGTTTCATCCTGGGTTGGGCATCCCGCCTTCTGGTGATCCACGAGCTCACCATTCACCAATTGCAGATGCAATCCATCGGCTACATCGTGCCCGGGCTCATCGCCAATTGGTTTGAGCGTCAGGGTTTTTTGGAAGACGGTATCCACGATCGCCATCGCCGCGGTCTTTGTGCGCCTGGTCTTGATGGTGGTGTTTGGCGGGGGAGGTATAAGATGATGTATCGTCCAAGCTTAAAATCCGGCCTCAGCCTCATCCTGCTCAGCGTCCTCAGCATCGTGCTATATCTGATAGCTTCACACAGCTTTGTAGAGATCAAAGGCGCGAATTATGATGAAAAGCTCGCTGCTGCAGAATTGATGCAAAAGTATTTTGACACCTTGAAAGCCGAGATCGAAGAACGCGGAATCGAGATTGATCCGATCAACGATCCCTTCCAGACCGGCTTGATCGGCCGCAGGCTTTCTTCCATCACCACAGACCGTGGACTTCTTTCGGAAAAACAAGCTGCCATCAATCCCAATATCGCGGCCATCTTTGTGGATGAACTCAGCCGCGTGAAAAAAAGGCGAGAAAAATCGCCGTGGGCGTCACGGGAAGCAACCCCGCGGTGAACCTGGCTTTATACGCTGCCATCACCGTGTTGGAGCTGGACCCCGCGATCATCGTGTCGCTTTCTTCCGCGTCCTACGGGGCAAACAAGGAAGAGCTCACCTGGCTGGATATGGAAAGCATCCTCAAAGATAGTGGCCTGCTCTCCTTTGGTGCCAACTATGCTTCTCTGGGTGGCAGTGAAGACCTGGGTATCGGGCTTACCGACAATGGCATCGCCATGCTCCGCAGCGCCATGGCCAGAAATGATGTGCCATTGATCATGGGCCGTAGCCTGGAAGATAACGTGGATTTGCGCATGAAGGCCTATCAAGAGCTCTTGGGAGATGCCAACCGCTATCGCCTTTTTGTAAACATCGGTGGTGGCCTGGCCAACGTGGGCAGTGAACCAAACGCCCGTTTGATCCCCGAAGGCTTGAATACCAAACTGGCAGAACGCAACTTTGAAAAAGAAGGCGTGATGATGAAGATGGCCAAGCTCAATGTGCCGGTGCTTCACGTACGCAGAATCCTGAGATGGGCAAGAAACTATAATCTCAGCCTTTCTCTGGATCAAAAACCAATGCCCGGAGAAGGGGCTGTATTCAGCTCCACCATCCATAATGTGACCGTGGCTTCCATCTGTCTGGCGATCTTGCTCATGGCCATCATTGCCGTGATCATCTTTGATCGCCACGATCGTAGGTTTATGGCCAACATCGTGGACACGGATGACGAACTGTGATAGGGAGGTTTGAAAGAGTGAAAAAACAGATATTGATCCTGAGCATAATCCTGATGATGGCCGGCTCTGCTTTGGCGCAGACCGTACGCACACGAATCATGAATTTTGAGAATCCGGGTAACCGCAGAATCCTGAAGACCGAAGAAGTCAACCACTGGTATTATCGCAGTTTGCCCGAAAAGAGCATGACTCTGAATGTGGAAGGAGTGGAGCGCGTGCAACTGCGCAGCTTTGGCATCGAAGCTTTGCGCAAGCCACAGATTTTTGTAATCATCGATAGACAGCGAACTGCCTTTGAGCTGACGCTCAATCACCGCTTAAACGGCTACTATATGTATGATAACATCGAGTTTGACATTCCCGCCGGCACCAAGAGCGTGGAGATCCTCTGCTATCAACGCAGCATCTATATGCGCGCTTTCCAGATGATCACGATCCAGCCCAAACCGAAAGTGGTGAGAGTGCCCAATCGGGTGATTCAGGCTCACGCCGGCATGATTGACATCACCCACAATTCATCCAGTAGCGAGTATCTGACCTTCAACCCCACTCAGGCCTTGAAGTTTACTCTGAATAATGGCCGGGATGGCATCGTCTATGTGCGTGCCCGTCTCACCGACCGCACATTGCCCAAGTTCAGCCTGTATAAAGATGGAGAGCTCGTGGACAGTTATGAATTCAGTCTGGCGCGTTCCACCAAGTTCAGTGCCACGGGTGTGCGCTATCTGACCATCGGCATGAAGCTGGATCTACCGCTTAATGACGACAGCTCGGTGTATGAACTCAGAGCAGACAGCGACCATATGTTCATGGCTCGTCCCCTGCTGCTCAAAAAATAGGTAAGCAATATGCAGACTAGCGAAAACCTTGACCTGGAAAAAGGACGCGAGATATATCCCGATAATCCTGAGGAAGCCAAAACGGAAGCGCCCAAACGCGCTAAACCCCCACGCGGGCTTACCAGAAGAAAGCACTTCCGCCCGATCATACTGTGCCTGTGTCTGATCTTTTTGGGCTTGAGCAATCTCAGCGCCGGGCTGGAAGGCGAAATCAGCCTGGGACTCAGCTATAGCGACAATGTGTTCCAGCTCTCGGATTATGACTTGCAACGCTTTGATGAAGAGCATTATAACCTCAGCTATGTGGATACCAGCGATGACCTTACGCTTTCCACCAGGATTGATCTGGCCTATCCCCTGCACTATCGCTGGTGGAAATTTACCCCATCGGTGAGCGGGATCATCAATCAGAACATCAGTAATGCGGATAAAACGCCGTCAGGACACTCTGCTTCGCTTCCGGGTGGATCGCCATTATTGGAGCGCGACTGCCTTGTATGGCTATTACCCTTATGTTTACTATCGTCATTTTGTGGATAGCGACGGCAGCGCTGAGCTGGAAAAATATGCCTATGAACGCAATCTCTACCGCGCGGAACTGATCGTGAGACCAATAAAGAATGTGACCGCTTTCGGCAATATCCGCTATGAAGACCTGTATTACAATCAATACTTCACCGAAGCTGATGGCAATACCCTGACCACAGAGTTGGGCGCGCGCTACAGCTTTCCCACCTTTTCGGTGCAAGGCTCATACAGCTTCAGGGATTACTCTGCTGAAGGCTGGAAAGATATCGATCGCGATGACGGCAGCTATCAAAGCAATATCTACCGTGGCGTGATCAGACTCAAGGCCATGCCCATATCCGGCACCAGCACCAAAAGGCAAAGCTGGCAGCCCTATCTGGAACTGCGCAGAGAAGACCGGTTTTACCAGGGCGACAGCTCCTGGTATGGCGGCAGAGAATATGCCACTACCAATACTCAGGCCGGGATTAATGTGAAGCTGAGTCCGGTTTGGAATTTATCACTTGACTACTTACATATCTTCAGGAATGTAGATTCACCCAATGAGAGTGTGCTCCGCTTGAAGGAATTCAGCGAGAACAGACTCTCTGCTACAGTGAAATACAAATTTTGACAGATAGAGGTAGCCATGCTGTTTCGCAAAGAAAATGACAAGAAGAAGATCAAGGAATTTCTCGATCTGGTGGAGAATCACAAGATCGAGATTCGTCACTACAAACAACCTGTTCTGGTGTGGGCTAACAATGAGGGTGTGTGCCACTATTCCTTTTGGGAAGAAGACACTCTGAATCGCTTTTGGTCTCGAAACGTCGATGGATGGGACTTTGAAGAAGATCTGCTCTTCTGCCCGGATTGGGTGGCGGAAGACGATGATGATGACGACGATGACGATGACGATGACGACGAAGATCTCTGCTCTTTTTGCGAAAAGATAATCAAATGAAGATAACCATCCTGGGGGGTGGAGGTTGGGGCCTGGCATTGGCCAAGCTTCTGGCCGAGAAAGATAATCAGATCTTGGTGTGGGAATTCAATCCCAAACACCTGGCTACTTTGCAAGAGCAACACGGCAATCCCCTTCTGCTCAAAGACGTGGTTTTGCCTGATAGTGTGAGTTTTACCGGAAGCTATGAGGATATCGCAAGTTTCGATAGTGATATCCTGCTTCTGGCCACTCCATCGCAGTTCATCCGCGCCACTCTGGCCGCGATTCCACCCAACTTATGTAAATCCATCTTCGAAAGTCCCCGGCTCCAGGCCATCGTCAATGTGGCCAAGGGCATCGAAGAAGGCAGCCTGAAAACCATTGACCGCATTCTGGCCGAAGCTCTCCCTCTTTCTGTGACGAGCAAGATCTGCGCATTATCCGGCCCCAGTCACGCGGAAGAAGTGGCACGCGGTGTGCCTACCACAGTAGTCATTGCCGGAAGCGATGAAGAGCTTTTGATCCGCTTGCAAGATGTCTTTTCCAATGCCTATTTCAGGGTCTATCGCAGTATGGACATCGTGGGAGTGGAAATCGGCGGAGCGGTGAAAAACATCATTGCCATCGCTGCCGGAATCGTTTCCGGATTGGGCTTTGGGGATAACACCATGGGCGCTCTCTTGACCCGAGGCATTGTGGAGATCGGTCGCTTTGGCATGGCCATGGGCGCAAACCCTGAAACCTTTTATGGGGCTTTCCGGCATCGGAGACCTGATCACCACCGCCATCAGCCGCCACAGCCGAAACCGCTTTGTGGGCTTTGAAGTGGGCAGTGGGAAAATGATGAAGAATGTCATCTCCTCGATGAGCATGGTAGCCGAAGGCGTGGCCACCACGCGCAGCGTTTACCTGTTATCCCAGAAGATGGGGATCGAGATGCCCATCGTGGAACAAGTCTATTTCGTGCTATATGAAGACAAAGACCCGCTGGAAGCCATGCGGGATCTGATGCTGAGAGATCTCAAAGCAGAGTGAGTTTTCCCGGCGCATCCTCCACCCTTGGACTTCGTAGCGAACCACCCTTGGACTTCGTAGCGAAGCGGAGGAGTTCAAGCAGCAAGATCGCTAATGTGGAAGCGTCATCTTGACGCTTGTATGCTTCAGGATGAAGCATCTACATTCCCCATTCCCGCTGTTTGAAGTCAATGCCGCCCGAAGATCAAGGGCTACTCTGAACCGAGTCGTAAGTTCCAAATTAACAGTCATGTATGAACATCCATAGCGGCATTAACTCCAAATAGGCCAGCGGCATTAACTCCAATTAGGCCAGCGGCATTAACTCCAATTAGGCCAGCGGCACTAACTCCAAAGAGCCATTCTGTAGCGTGCAATAGTAATCGTAATCGTAATAGTAATAGTAATAGTAATCGTAAATCGTAAATCGTAAATCGTAAATTGTAAATCCTAGCTCATTCCAGGCAGTTAATCAAGCGATCATCCCCCCTTAATCAAGCGTTAACTATTAACGCTTGATTAAGGCTTGATTAAGACTTGATTAATGTCCCTAAATAGGCAATGAGAGCGTATTGCTCTGTATTGCAGCAGGTTACACGATCTCTGTTACACGATCTGGGTATGAGTTGATCGTGAGAAACAAGGAGTCGTAGCTTCGGAAGGCTACGTTACGGGACTTCGGTGCTTTCAGCAAGGACTAGATCAAGATTCCAGTTGTATAACCAGTGAGCAAATCTGCAATGATCAGTGAGCCAATTATGCAAATTCTGCTGACTTTGGATAGCTCATTTCTCGTCTCTGTTTGCTCAGCCCTCGTCTCTCACGTCGTTTCGCTTGACAAATATCGAGGTTTGAAATACAAAGATCGGAAAGCTAAAGAGAGTTATTATGCCGCGATGGGAGATCACAGTATTTGGCCGGGTTCAGGGCGTTGGCTTTCGCTATCATGTGAAGCGCAGCGCCGAAATGCTGGACGTAAATGGTTTTGTGAAAAACCTTCCCGATGGCTCGGTTTATATCCAGGCCGAAGCGGAGAAAAGCGCCTTTGAAAGCTTTTGCCGGCTGGTGGAGCAGGGGAATTCATTCTCCCGCGTCAGCAAGCTGAGCATCGAAAAACTGGAATCAATGAAGCGATATAATGATTTTGAAATTAGATAGATTAAGGGCCTGCCTATTGTCCCTGCTATTGGCGATACCGCTGATGGCTTTTGCGCAGGACCAGATACATACCGTTCAAAGAGGCGACACCTTGTATGGCCTCAGCCGCAAGTACGGCACAAGTGTGCAAGAAATTCAGAGCCTGAACAACTTGCAGAGCACTAATCTCTCTGTGGGGCAAAGGCTTATCGTCAAGAAAGCGGCAGCCCAAGCCAGGCCGGATACTCCCGCAGTTATCCCCACCATCGAGCCCAGCCAGGATTCCTATTACGTCATCAAACGCGGGGATAACCTGTTTCGAGTGGCTCAAAGCCATGGCGTCGCCTTGCAAGACCTCGTGGATTGGAACGATTTTGAGAGCTCGTCTGTGCAAATCTTCCCGGGGCAGAGAATCCTGGTGAAAGACCCTGACACGATCAGCAGTAGCCCGCCTCCGACCAGAGAAGAAAACGATCCGGACCGCCTTAGCATCAGTAGCGCTCCCCCACCGGACACTCTGGTGATCGAAAAAGTTTACATCGTCCAACCCAAAGATACGCTGTTCAAGATAGCCCGCGAAAACAACATCAGTGTGGAAGAGCTGAAACGCATCAATATGCTCACCACAAATAACATCGCGGTAGGCCAAAAGCTGTATCTGGCCGGAAATCCCAGACCCGCCACCAGTCAAGCCCTGCGTCCTTCCATCACCGAAGAAGAGCTGCTCAAAATGGATAAGATTCGTGCAGATGTCATCCTTCCGGTAGAAGGCAAAGTGCTCTCTGAATATGGCTTACGCAATGGCCGACCCCACAAGGGCATCGATATCGGAGCCAAAACCGGAACCCCGATTTATGCGGTTTTGGATGGCACCGTGGTCTATTCCGGAGTGCAAGGCGCTTATGGCAACGTGGTGGTGATCGAGCATCCGGATTTTGTAATGACGGTGTACGCGCATAATGAAAAAAACCTGGTCAGTGTAGGTGAAGTAGTAACCAAAGGCCAACAGATTGGCACAGTGGGTGCCACGGGTAACGCCTCGGGATCACACCTGCATTTTGAATACCGCATCAAGGGGAAAGCCATCAATCCCCGTAAAGTTTTGCCGTTGGAATAGGGAGAAAGCTATGTACAGAGGACAAAAAAGAGAGAGTGTATTCGCGGATAAAGCATTGCAGAATTATCTCAGCGAGATATCCAAGTACAAAAACCCTTTCCCGCGAGGAAGAACATGAAATTGGGCATCAAAGCCCGAAATGGTGATGCCGAAGCCATGAATCGCCTGATCCAGGCCAATCTCAAGTTTGTGGTCAAGATCGCTGCCCGCTATCAAAATAGGGGACTTTCGCTCTCAGAACTGATCAGCGAAGGAAACATCGGCCTGATCAAAGCGATTGAGAAGTTTGACCCGGACAAAGATATCAAGCTCATTTCCTACGCCATTTGGTGGATCAAACAGCGCATAATGCTGGCTGTATCGGAAAAATCTTCATTGATCCGGGTTCCCTTGGGTAAATCCAGCACTGCTCATAGGATCAAGGCTACCCAGGAACGCTACTTTTCGGAAACCGGGAAAACCGCTACTTCAGAAGAAATTGCCGATCGGCTGAACATCACTGAAAAGTCAATTGATCTCTTGCGGGATCAAATGCCGGACACTACTTCATACGATGACATCTTGATCTCGGGCGACTATCAGAGCTTTTCCACCAAGGATATGATGGAAGACAAAGATACCCTGGATCCTCAGCAATTGTATCATCAGGATCGTATGCAAGAGCGCATTCACCAAGCCATCGGCAAGCTGGAAAAGCGCGAAGCAGAGATCATCCGCACCTATTTTGGCCTCAACGACAAGCAAGAGAGCAAAAACTTCGCGCAGATCGCTGAGGTGATGGGTCTTTCCCGGGAACGGGTACGCCAAATCCAGAAGGAAGCTCTGAAAAAGATCCTGTCTGAGCTAAAGCCGGAAGAGGATGCCTTTGTGGACGAATTTATCGAAACCTACGATTACTAAAGGAGCATAGCACTATGATCAAGGATTTTAATGAACTTTTGAACCGGGTGAAACAAGCCCGTAGAGGAACAGTGGTCATAGCCGCAGCCCATACCGAAAGCGTGCTTGACGCGGCCATCCTGGCCAAACGTGAAGGTCTGGCAGAGAGCCTGCTCGTGGGCGATAAAGCCGCTATCCTTGCGCTTTTGGAACAAATGGCACCGGATATGGTGAATAGCTTCGAGATCATCGACACCGGCACTGACCTGGTGAAAGCAGCCAAAACCGCGGTGGCCTCCGTACGAGACGGTAAGGCAGATTTGATCCTGAAAGGCAAAACAGATACTTCCGTGTTACTCAAAGCTGTTTTGGACAAAGACCACGGCTTGCGAGATAGCGACGTGATCTCCGATGTGCTGGCTTATGAACATCCCGATGGCCTGCGCTTGATGACAGATGGCGGTATCAACATCCTGCCTGAGCTCAAGGACAAAATTGCACTCATCAAGAATGCCGTGACCGTTGCTCACGCTCTGGGCAATACCATGCCCAAGGTTGCCTGATCTCCGCTGTGGAAGCAGTGAATCCCAAAATGCCCTCCACTATCGATGCCGCGTTGCTGGCCAAGATGAATGAACGTGGCCAGATCCCGGGCTGCATCGTGGAAGGCCCTCTGGCTTTTGATAACGCCGTGGACGCTGCTGCCGCAAAAATGAAAGGGATCACCAGTCCTGTGGGTGGTGCTGCGGATATCTTCGTGGTGCCAAATATCGAAGCAGGAAACATATTCGGCAAGATGCTCACTTACTACTGCAAATATCGGGTCGCGCACGTGGTGATGGGCACGAAGGTTCCCATCCTGATCCCATCCCGGCTGATGACGGTGAGACCAAGATGCTGTGCATGGCGATGGGCCTGGCAACGATGCAATAGATGAACATCAGGATCATCCAGCTTGGCAAAGATAAAGATGCCTGGCTCAGCGAGGCGATCAGGGAATACACCAAACGTT